>CAYGPY010000279.1:0-3941 GCA_964351765.1 uncultured Vampirovibrionales bacterium | reverse complement strand
CACCTTGCCTTAACGGCTGATCCAGATCAGGGTGATGTGACAGGTCGTATTGTGACGGTCTTTAGTAACAAGGGTGGCCTGGGTAAAACCACCATTGCTGTTAACCTTGCAATGGCGTTATCTAAAACGGTTAAGAAGCCCGTTGCCTTGGTTGATTTGAACCTACAGTTGGGTGATATCACAACATTTTTGGACATCGAACCTAAGCAAACTATTGTTGATATTGCAAAAAATATTGGGCGTGTGGATAAAGCTTATTTTGAAACATCACTTGCTGAATTTAAAACAGACGATGCGACTGTCTACGTTCTTGCAGATCCATTGAACGTGGAAGAAGCCGAGGATTTAACCTCAGATCAAATTAATGAAGTACTCACGGTATTAAGAGCTAGTTTTGAATATGTGGTTGTGGATACCACCACCTCGTTTGATTCAAAGACGTTAACAGCTCTTGATTTGGCAGATGATATTTTATTGGTTTCGATTGTCAACTTGCCATCTATCCGAAGCACACAGCGTTTGCTGAGCTTATTTAAGCGTCTGGGTTATCAGGACGAAAAAGTAAAATTGATTGTGAACCGCTTTGTTCCAGATGAAGAAATTAGTATTGAGGATGTTGAAGACACGTTAGAGCATCCTGTTTTTTGGAAGATACCAAACGCCTATCAAGTTATTATGGCATCTATTAATCGTGGCGTGCCTATTCAGAGTGTTGAAAATAGTCGTTCCGTTGTGAAAAACTTCACTGACTTTGCGACGCGCGTCAGCGGCAAAATGTCCGGTGATGGTGGTTCAGAGCCCGAGTCAAAAGAAAATGGAGCCAAATCATTGCTGAGTGGCCTATTTAAAGGTAAGGCAACGGAAGACAATACATCAGAGTAGTTTTTAGAATCATTGAGATAAAAATTAGTTGAGTATGTCGTTTATAAATTAATCAGAGAATTGTTATTATGTCGTTACGGGACCGTTTAAATAAAGCTGGTGGTCGAGTTTCTTCTAAAGGGGCTAGCTCTTCGGGTGCTCCTGAACAGCAGAGTGCTGCTGCCTCTGGTACGACTTCTGAGGGTTCTACTGCCTCTTCTTCCAATCAACCTCCAACACAGTCTACGGCACCACTCAATACAGGTATTTCGGACCTCAAAAAAGGAGAGCGCTTTGAAGAGGTAAAATCACGCGTTCACAGTTTGTTGGTTCAGAACATGAACTTGGGTGCTAACAGTGAATTAACGACAGATGAAACCCGTATTGCGGCACAACGGTTTCTTGAACAGTTTTTGATTGCTGAAAAAATTCCAATGGCACACGCTGAGCGTGAAGCACTCATTCAGGAATTGGTAGAAGAAATTATTGGACTGGGGCCATTAGAACCTTTACTGCGTGAGCCTGCCATCTCAGAGATTATGGTAAATGGTCCTGATAAGGTTTATATTGAACGAAATGGTAAGCTTGAACGTACTTCTGTAAAATTTAAGAATAGTGCACACTTGATGCATATTATTGAACGAATTGTTTCGGCTGTAGGGCGTCGTGTGGATGAAAAAAGTCCGATGGTTGATGCGCGTCTTCGAGATGGCTCACGTTTTAACGCTATCATCCCGCCCTTGGCACTCGATGGGCCCACCGTCTCCATTCGTAAGTTTAAGCAAGATGCGGGTACGTTAGAAAAACTATTGGGTTGGGGTTCGATGACCCCGGAAATGGCAAAACTGTTGGATGCGGCCGTGAAATGCCATCTCAATATTATTATCAGTGGTGGTACCGGTTCTGGTAAAACAACATTGTTAAATAGTTTATCCTCCTTGATTGCTCATGACGAACGTATTGTTACGATTGAAGATTCGGCAGAATTACAACTGCAACAAGATCACGTCGTGCGGCTTGAAACGCGACCACCAAACATTGAAGGTGAAGGTGCTATTACGTCTCGTCAGTTAATGATCAACGCCTTACGTATGCGTCCTGATAGGATTGTTGTGGGTGAGTGTCGTGGTCCAGAGACACTTGAAATGCTTCAAGCAATGAATACAGGTCACGATGGGTCATTAACCACCCTTCACGCGAATACTCCTCGTGATGCACTTGCCCGTATTGTGACGATGTGTATGATGAATACGAATCCACTTCCTCAATCAACCATTCAGCAGCAAGTGGCCTCGGCTGTTCATCTGATTGTACAAGTAAGTCGTTTGATGGACGGTCAACGTAAGACAACTAGCATTTCTGAAATCACGGGCATGGAAGGCGATAAAGTGACCATGCAAGAGATCTTTAAGTTTGAACAAGTTGGGTTGGATGCCAATGCCAAAGTTATTGGGCATCATACGGCGACAGGTATTCGTCCTAGATTTGCTGATATTTGTCAGGCCAAAGGGATTAAATTACCTGAAGATATTTTTGTCCCTAAGAATAAAAAACCGAAACAGTAATGAGTAATGATGTAAGTGGTTAATTAGGATAATGACGCAACTATTATTGTTAATAAGCGTATTAGTTTTCACTGCGATTGCAGTGGGCGTTTCAGTGTTCTATATACAGCGTTTTTTGAATCCAGAACCCTCCATTGTTCAGCATCGGCTACTTCGTTTACAAGAAGATGAAAAGCCGACGACGGATGCTATTGATGAAGAAATTCAGAAAAAACTAGAAAAATTGTATCGTACTTCAGATTACAAGTACGAGGGCTTTGGTAAAAAGCTTGAAGAAATCAAAATGTTTAAGGACCTAAAAAAGCTGATCCGTCAATCAGGTGAAACCGATCAGGTTGATAAAGTATTTTTGAAGTTTTTTATTGCCCCGTTTATTATTTCACTTTTTATTGCCTTGCTTTTAAAAAATGCGATTATGGTGATTTTAGGTATTTTAGTTCCATTTATAGTGCGGTTTGTTTTTATCTTCAAGAAGAAACAACGATTCAATAAGTTTATTGCTCTGTTTCCAGAAGCACTGAATTTGATGACGAGCTCAC
Organism: uncultured Vampirovibrionales bacterium; assembly: GCA_964351765.1. Classification (GTDB taxonomy): domain Bacteria; phylum Cyanobacteriota; class Vampirovibrionia; order Vampirovibrionales; family Vampirovibrionaceae; genus CAYGPY01. The sequence goes on along the minus strand of CAYGPY010000279.1, from coordinate 976 downwards.
TGCGTGCGGGCCACTCATTTCAAGCATCACTGACGATTATTTCAACCGAAATGAACGAGCCTGTAAAAACTGAATTCGAGCACGTTGTCAGTGATATAAACTTAGGTATCCCTGTAAAAGAGGCATTATTGCGGTTTGGCGACAACATGGATAATATGCCTGATATTCGTATGTTTAATACGGCTGTTTTGATTCAACGCGAATCAGGTGGTAACTTAGCTGAAATTTTAACCAAGCTCAGTTATACGATTCGAGAGCGCTTTAAAATTAAAGGTCAAATCTCTGCGATGACAGGCCAATCTCGATTAACAGGGTATGTGATTGGTGCCATGCCAACCGGTTTGCTTGTTGGTTTAATGGTGTTTATGCCGGACTATGTGGAGCCCTTGTTTGAAGAGCCTTTAGGACGAGGGATGTTAATTGTTGCCGGTATTTTACAGATTATAGGTGTCTTTGTAATCCGTAAAATTGTAGATATTCGAATTTAAATAGATGGATAAAGATAATGAATGATCTCGCCTCACAAAATTTAGTTTTAATTATCGCACTGGGTGTTATTGCCTCTATTGCTGTCTTTTTAATGCTGGGTATTATTGTTACGGCGATGAACTATGAAGAGCGGCCTATCCGAGATCGACTTCTTGGCCTCAAGGATCTGGATGAAGAGACGATTGCAGAGCTGACTCAAAAAGGGCCGTTCGATGATGTAATGAACTGGTTGATTAATTTTTCACGGCCTTTATCGCAAGCTCTCTTTGGTAAAGATGCCACACTGTTGGGTCAGGTTAAGCGTCAACTTGCTGAAGCGGGCATGCAGGATACGGATGAGGCTGTTGCTCGAATTTTGGCTTCACGTGTGGCTGTGGGTATTGTGGGCGGTATCGCTGGATTTAGTGGTTCGTTCTTCATTGATACAAAGTCATCCATTCAATTGGCCGGTGTGATAGTTGGCTTTTTAATTGGTAGCCTTATTCCC
>CAYGPY010000278.1:0-3949 GCA_964351765.1 uncultured Vampirovibrionales bacterium | reverse complement strand
AACCAAGGCGTTAACATTCCCATCAATTTGCTTGGAGACGAACGCTTGTTTTTCGGCAACGGCAATGGTCGGGTTGCCCAAGTACGCGATAAATTCAGGTACATCAGCGAGCACGGTTTTCAAGCTTTCAAAATCAGCGGTCACTTCATCCAATGAGCCCGCTTCTTTAGCAGCATCAAATACAGCTTTAGCGTATCGGCCAGCGACTTTGATTTCGGTTAGTTTGTTGCTCATTGTGATGGTGAATCCTTCATTTAAAAGTAGTTGATAAAGAAGTGTCTACTTGCTGCTGGCCAGCTCGTCAATAAAATTTTCTACTGAGCGCTTTTGCTCTTTGGCATCAACCGACGAGTTCAACTGCGACTTGGCATCGGCCAACGCATCATTTAACAAACGCTTTTCCAGATCCCAAACGGCGGCTTTTTGCTCGATTTCCACACGGTTATGGGCGGCCTGAACAATCTTTTCAGCCTGACCTTGGGAGTCACTGATGATGGTTTTTGATAAACGCTCGGCTGATTCCTTAGCCGAAGCCAAGATTTCAGAGACTTCTTTATCTAAGTTGGCCGTGCGTTTTTTAACAGTATCCAGTGCTTCTTGCGCTTCTTTGCGCTCTAGTTCTAAAGCTTTGATATCATCAGCAATCTTTTGACGAGAGCCATCAATCATACCGCCCACGTTAATCTTTTTGACGATCCACATGATGATCACAATCGCGATGGCAAAGTTGATCAAGTTCGATTCAATCAACCATTGTGGCAGACCCAACACGCCCACGGCTTCAGTCGTGGCTTCACCATGTTCACTAGCAGCTTCGTGGCCGCCACCCGCATTCAGGAAGTAGAAAGGCAGAGCCATTAATTTTGATTGAAGGGTTAACATTGTGTTTTGATTTCCTGATGAATTAAAACGTGCTTAAAAGTTTTTAAAAAATCTTATGCCTTAGCAAGTGATTTGCCTTCGGTCACTTTATTAATAATAATGCTAGTCAAGTTAGCTCGTTCACTAGACAGGCTGGCGTAAGATTCCTCGCGCCATCTATCGAGCTCTTCCATTTGCTTATCCAACTCAGCACCCGCTTTTTTACGAGCGTCAGCCACGGTTTCAGCCGATTTCTGAAGCGCCTCGCCACGGATTTGACTAATGACGTCTTGGCTTTTCTTGCGGGCGTCTTTTAAGCCTTGCTCATAAGTGGCTTCGGATTCAACCAATTGCTCACGCAAGGTGGTGGCTTGATTCTTATCGTCAAGCATTTTGCCATCGCGCTCTTTAATGATGCCCAAAACGGGATCAAAAAAGATGGCTTTCATCGCATACATAAAGACGATAAAGCTAAGAAAAACAAATAGGATGGTGTAGTTAAATGTCATTGTAAAACGGTCTCTTTTGCTGAAACGTTGAATGAACCGGTGTAGATAAAGTTATAACTCAGTCATATCAGTAATTCAAGGAGAAAGCCACATTAGAGATGCCGGAGCAGTTACCTTTGTGACTCTCTCTTGAATCTGAAAACAGGTTTAAAGGAACAATGCAAGCAAGCCTAGGAAACCTAGAAGCTCGACCATACCAATAAATACGAATGCGTGAGGGAAAAGTGAACCCTGCACTTCTGGTTGACGAGCCACACTGTTACAGTAAGCAGCAGCAATCAAACCAATACCAATACCAGGTCCTAATGTTGCTAGACCTACAACTAACTTATGAAGTTCTTCCATTGATGTTTTCTCCTTTTTCGGCTTGTCAGAATATAAACTCGGATTATAAATAACAACTAATTAATAACTAAAACTAATGATCGTCGTGCGCGGTCATAATACCGATATAAACGGTCGTCAGCAGGGCAAAAATGAAGGCTTGCAGAGTCCCTACGAAAATCTCCATAAAGATAATCAATACAGGACCGCCCAAGGGTGCCAACTTTAAGGCCACCATCGCAAAGGTTTCACCAACCAAAATATTGGCATAAAGTCGAAGACCGAGTGAACCGGGGCGAGTAATATGATCGAGAATGTGAAGCGGAAAGGTAATAGGCATCGGTGCAAAATGGTGCTTGATAAACCCACCCAAGCCAAGTTCTTTAATCGAAAGCAAGACATACGAGGCCAAACTTACCATCGCTAAACCAATGGTGGTGTTAATATCACCGGTGGCGGCAATCAACTCACCTTGAGGAATGCTAATCAACTTCAAAGGCAATTGGCCCATCAAGTTGGCAATCAAAATAAACATAAACAGCGAGCCGATAATAAAGAGGTATTTATCCCCCTTTTCGCCCGACGTGTTATACGTCATATCCCTAACGAGACGAACAAACCCCTCGCCAACCAATTGACGGTTACTTGGAACGACTTTTAACGTATTAGCCAACCACCAAGCCAAACCTAGTGTTACGGCCATACCGGCCCACGTCATCACTAAGCTGTTCATATGAACGGCTTGTCCTGCGATATCTGCTTCCCAAAAATGGCTCATCGTTGGTGTTCCTGCTTAACGTCTCTCAAATCTGTGTCTGCGTTTTTGGATTGGGGGTTCTTCTTACCGAAACTGTCCCAAAGATACGCAATGGTTAAATAACAGAGGTAGCCTAGAAATCCTGCAAAAACGAGTAAGACTTTGTGGCGGTCAAACCCTGTTACCATATAGAAAAGATACCCCAAACACACTACCCGTATAAGAGAAAACGCAAACAGGATGGGGTGAACCATCCACCTGCCCACAACAAACAGGCTCAGGTTGTAAAGAAACGCAAACAACACACCCCAAGCAACCGTCAGAGCCCAGTCCTTCATCAACCCAAAATAAAGCGTTAATAACACTATTTCGACAACCAAAAACACCTTTACCCAATACCAAGCCCGTGCTTTATCCGTAGGGGTTATGGGTGGGGGTTTTATCGTCATCGGTGGGTCAGAATTGGGTGACGTTGATGATGGTTCAGGCACATTATTTTCGCTCATCATCGTCACCATTAATCATGCGGCGCAACTGATCAGACACCGTTTCAACACCATCGTCTTGGTCTTCTTTAGACAAGTCAACAAACTTACCCCCTGGCTTACGGTGGATGGTTATCTTCTTATTTTTCAAATCCGTATTGGCTCGCGTATACAAGGTATAGATCCCCAGTACCGCTCCCAACAGAGCAAATACCGCAACCCATGCCTGTGGCATACCATAGCGGTTATGCAACCACATGCCCAGCCACGTAAAGCCACCAAAAATCATTAAAAGTTGTATTGCATATTCCATTCAGGTTGTATCATCCTAAACACGGTTATTTATTTTTTAGAGACTTGCGTCCATCGATTAATTGTCTTATAAACATAGTATCGAATCACCGTATCGACTTTATAAGGAGTGACCCCAGCCATGGCAAAAGAGAACAGTTTTGATATCGTTTCTGAATTTGATCAACAAGAACTCGTTAACGCACTTGACCAAGCCCGTCGGGATGTATCCACCCGTTTTGATCTTAAAGACTGTGGTGCCACGATTGACCTTGAAGAAGGCAAACGCATTGTGGTTACGGCTCCTGATGAGATGAAACTCAGTAACATTATCGACATTATCGAGAGTAAAGTAATTAGTCGTAAACTCAGCCCCTTTATCTTGGATCGTCAAACAATTGAGGAATCCTTGGGTGGCAATGTGCGCCAACCGATTAACTTAAAGCAAGGTCTTGATAAAGAAGTGGCCAAAGAGATCGTGGCCGAAATCAAGAAAACCAAGCTCAAGGTACAGTCCAGCGTTCAAGGCGAGCAAGTCCGCGTGAGTGGCAAAGACCGTGACTCACTACAAGAAGCCATGGCCGCCGTAAGAAGCTATGGTGAAACGAAAAATTTACCCCTTCAGTTTAACAACTACCGGTAAAATCTTCTAAATACTATCCAATCAAACGCCACCTGTTACAAAAGAAGCAATCAGGTGGTGTTTATGGTTTTATATACCT
>CAYGPY010000277.1:0-3979 GCA_964351765.1 uncultured Vampirovibrionales bacterium | reverse complement strand
TCTTCGCAGTGGTGCTATTGCTCAATTTGCGCCTATTATGAATACGGTTAAAGCCTTTGCTTCAGGTGGTGGCTTGGTTATTGGCATTTGCAACGGCTTCCAAATTTTAACAGAAAGCGGCCTACTCCCCGGTGCGTTGATGCGTAACAACTCGCTCAAGTTCAAGTGCCAACAGATTTTAACTAAGATCGAAAACAATACCACCCCCTTCACCACGGCCTATGGTAAGAATGATGTCATCACATTACCCATTGCCCATGCCGATGGGTGTTATGTGGCCGATGCTAAACTGGTAAGCGAGCTTGAAGCCAATAACCAAGTGGTGTTGCGCTATATTGATGACGTGAATGGATCTGTGAATCAGATTGCGGGTATTACCAATAAGGCAGGCAATGTGTTTGGCCTGATGCCTCACCCTGAACGCAACATGTGGCAGAGCCCCGCCTTTACCGGCGAAGGTGGTCGTATGTTTACTAGTATTCAGGCACATTTAAACCAACGCTCAGGGGTTACAGCCACCTCAGGCACGGCATCCACTGCCTCGGCAGCCGTTTAAGGACACGTTGACGATGAAGCCAATGGATCCCAAAATAAAGCGAGCCGTGAAAGTACTGTTAATTGGTGCGATGGTGGGCTTGTTATTTTATGCGTTTATCGGGCATTCGTTTGAGCCCTAAGGCACTGTTATCACTGCGCTTTATAACTTTTTCTTTTTAGGGTTGCAATTCACTTGCATGCCCATTAAAATCGAAGGCTATTGAGGTTATGCAATAGGGTCTTAAACAGCCTGAGTGCAAGCATCAACAGCTTGTAATCTTTTGTTATAAACCCGCATCAATATACTTTCAGAGGGTTTTCACCACTAGGTGAACACCACAGACCTAAAACCATTCGATAAAAGGAACGCTTTAAACGCAATGCAACCCATTGGCTACAATCAGTCCACAACGCCTGTTAAACAGGTTGGTTTTGCTGCCAATTCGGCCTTTGTGCAGTTTGAAAAAGCGCATCACGCCAACTCATCAGCAGTGCGTTCACAACTCTCTAGCTTAAACAACGATGCAAACCAATTCCTACAGTTTAACGCAACAGGCCACGACGATCTGATGATTGATAAAATGGCGAACCAAGGCACTGATATTTATCGCGACACCCCTGTACGTTATACCGGCTACTCCAATGAGGTGGGCTTGGCTGTAAAAACAGCAGGACGTTTGGGCTCTATGATGTTACTGCCATCGTTCTTTATCTCCGGTGGCTATGCGATTATGGATGCTATTAGTAAATACCGTTCTACACAAAAAGCAGCCAAACAAGTCGGTAACATCTCGCAAAAAGAAATTCAGTTTGATGCGAAGGCTTCTGGTATTGAAGCGTTATTATTCCACGGGTTGGCCACCATTGGGATTCCGTCGATTGTGTTACTGGGTGTTGAAAAAATTGCCCACAAGCTACTTCACAACACTAAAAACCAAGCCAGTTTCTTTATCAAGCACGGCCCCACCTTTGCCAAACTTCTGACCATCCCATTGATCGTAAAACCCATTGATCACTTCACCGAAAAATTACTCGCCAAATTCTACGAGCCCAAGGTTGAAGCCAAACGAGAAGAGTTACACCAAAACGTGTAACGTCTTTAAGCTTTCAAACCAATACGTAATTAAACGGCGGACTCGCTTGCGGTTAATTCGAGTACAGCGTTTATGCGTTCTTTAATGATGTCTTTACCTACGATATAAAGCGTTGTGGCTAAATCCGCACCATGGGTTTGACCCGTTACCGAAGCACGGATACTCCACATCACCACTTTGGTTTTGATGGGTTTGGTCGAAGCCACAAACTCTGTCATTGCTTCACCAACCAACTCAATACTTGAGAAATTCGCCGTCGGTAAAAACTCATCACGAAAACGTGTGAGTACCGTGTCTTGCTCATCACCCGTCAGTACTTCACCCAGCAATTCAGCATCATAATTAACTTTACGACCAAAGAAATAGTTCATTTGCTCAGGCAGTTCACTCAACATGGTAATCGGCTCACGCACAGATTCCAAAATCAATTTTAGTTTTGTATTGTCGTACTGATCGAGTGAAAACTCACTCAAGTAAGGTCTGGACACTTCAAGTAATGTATCCAAACTCATCGCACGAATCATCTTACCGTTAATCGAATTCAACCGGTCAATATCAAAAACCGTTGCACTATGCGAGCAACGTTCAATATCAAATTGCGAACTAAAGAACTCTAATGTACCTTCTTCATCTGCCGTAGGTGACGACCACCCTAGTAACGTCAAAAAGTTACAGAGGGCATCAGGCAAGTAGCCTTGATCCACAAATTCAGCGAGTGACGTTGCACCGTGACGCTTGGATAGCTTGGTGCGATCGGGCGCTAAAATCAAACTAAGGTGGGCAAATTTAGGTGGGTCAAGCTCCAACCCTTCGTAAATCAATAATTGATTTGGCGTGTTTGGTAGTAAATCTTCACCGCGAATGACGTGACTAATTTTCATCAATGAATCATCAATCACATTACACAGCGTGTAGGTTGGCATGCCATCCGATTTCACAATCACGAAGTCACCCATCAAGCTCGACTCAAATGCCACATCACCACGAATCAGATCGGTGACGACAATCGTGCCACGATCATCAGGAACACGAAAACGCACAACGGGCTTACGACTTGGATCTTTAGCGAGTTCTGCACGCACTTTAGGGTCACGACATTTGCCACTGTACATATACGGCTCGTTGGCCTCTTTGGCTGCAGCGCGCTCTTCATTCAATTCATCTTCACTCAAATAGCAGTGGTAGGCTTTGCCTTCATCCAACAGTTTTTGAATGTACTCTTGATACATGCCAACACGTTCAGATTGACGATACGGACCGTATTCGCCGCCTTTATCACCATCTAAAGAAGGGCCTTCATCCCAGTCCAAACCGAGTTTCGTCAGACCTTCAAAAATGTTATTGGCGTATTCTTGCGTGGAGCGTTCGGTATCAGTGTCCTCGATACGCAAAATAAAGGTGCCGCTATGACGACGAGCAAACATATAATTAAATAACGCGGTTCTAGCCGTACCGATGTGCAGTTTGCCAGTCGGGCTAGGGGCAATGCGCACGCGCACATCATTTAACGTGGTTGTAAAGTTACTCATCAAGGGCCTCTCTTTAAGGGGGTATTCATACAAGTCATAACGGGGTATCTACCTTACCAAGGTAGATCAAACGGAAAGGAATATCAATTTGACGTGATGTTTAAAAAATAAAAAGGATTGCAATCGTGAGCAATCCTTTTTAAATTAAACTTGATTTAATGATGTTCTAAGAGCTCGTTTTCACGTCTTCGGTTTCTGTGTTAACCGGTTCAGCGGTTTCAGCTGGAGCATTATCAGCAGTAATAGGCTCTTCTTTGCTTCCGATTTCAGACGGTGGCTTTGGGTTCAAAATTTGAATGGTGACCTTTGCCACACCCGATCCGGTTAAGCCCACCGCATCTGCCGCCGCTTTGGAAAGATCAATAATACGTCCGTGAGCGTAAGGGCCACGATCGGTAATGCGAACCAACACGGTTTTTTTTGTGCGGTGATTCAATACTTTAACCACAGTACCAAAGGGTAAAAACTTATGAGCGGCCGTTAATTTTGTCATATCAAAACGACTGCCATTAGCAGCACGACGTCCGTGAAAACCAGGGCCATACCACGAGGCAATTCCGCTTTGTTCTTTACCACTAGCTTGATACAGAGTCTCTTCTAAAGGCAGTACAACCTTAGCCGCTTTTTTCTTCTTGGCTTTTTTACCCGGCATTGTCATCGAGGCATCGACATATTCAGTGCCGCCTAAGGCAGTGCGCAGATTATTAACCCAAACAAAAGCCAAGTAAGGTGCGGTTGCATTACTCGCCTCAGCGGTTTTTGCATCGGCAATGGCCATCACAACTGGGGTTTTTCGTCGGTGCGTCCCAACATAATAAT
>CAYGPY010000276.1:0-4133 GCA_964351765.1 uncultured Vampirovibrionales bacterium | reverse complement strand
ACAACAATGTGTTTGGCATCTTTAATATCGCTACTAAACATCTCATCATCTTCAGCAAACGAGGTTAACCCCATTGCTGACACCGTTGCAATACTCACCACCAAGGCTACCATTGCAACTCGTTTAAATCCGTCACGCATAAATGTGATCATGGTACTCAGTACTCCCTAACTCGCCTTTTTGCTTTTTTCAGTAAGCAAAAATAACGCTCATTGACGCTTTTATTAAAAATCTATATTAATACTATTTTAACTGATTATGACGACTTGCAGCACACCAAGTTGCAACTCGTTGAAAAAAATCATCCGTTATGAGTAGTTGGCCCTGTTGATGCTGTTTTCAGTAATTCAGGATGAAAAGATTGACGTAATAACCACGGAATACGTGCCACCATACCCACTGGCATCAAATGAAAATGAGGATTCACTGGCCGAATCGCCTCAATCAGATCCACACAAAACTTCATGCTCTCTAGTGGTGGATCGTCGGAACGTTCTAGCAAATCCACAAACGACTCTGGAATCTCAACGCCCACAACCGATTTATTCATATAACGGGCCGCACTGGCTGACTTAGGTGGGATGAGTCCTACTAAAATTTTTGGCGCAGGCTTACCCACGTTATCAGCGGCCTCTTTTACCGCTTCGATCATCGCTGTAATGGAGTCGGCATCATACACCGGCTGGGTCTGAAAGAAATCAACACCCCGCTCAATTTTTTGTTGCAACCGCAGTTGTTGCGCACGTTTAAACACCTTAAACGGATTCAGGGCAGCACCCACTAAAAAACCAGTGCCCTCTCGTCTTAACTCTTTGCCTGTGGCATCTTGGCCTCGGTTTAACTGAGAAATGAGCGTCAGTAGACGTGTTGAATCCAGATGAAAAACCTGTTTTGCGGTTTCACGCTGATCACCCAACTGAACAGGGTCGCCTGTTAGCGCCAAAACATTGTGCAATCCAAGGGCATAACCGCCCATTAAATCCGATTGCAGGGCAATGGCATTGCGATCACGGCAGGTCATCTGCCAGATGGTTTCAATACCCGTTTGATCTTGAATCAATTTGGCACCAGCCATGGCACTCATTTTAAGGATGGCCAACTGACAATCCGGCACATTAATGGCATCCACCAAGCCGGTTAAGCTTTTCGCTTGCTCAATCAACAAGCTCACATCGGTTCCCTTAGGCGGAGACAGCTCAAGCGTAACCACCGGCACATTGGCCGCCAGCTTCTCTCTGAGTGTGAGTGAATCACTCTGGTTTGTGAGGTTCGAGGATGGATGCAATCGCAAACCCACCTGTCGATTAATTAAATAAATCAGCCCATAAAAGACTGTCGCTCCATTCTACCAAAAAATGGGGCTTTTCAGTAAATAACATCGTGCTTTTACAGCTTATTTGGGTTGTTTAAGGGAGTGCTTAAACACGTATCGCATTAAGAAACGTAATTAATCTTGGCACCCTTGCCTATAAAGTGTAGCAATACACCGTCTGGTGAATTCATAAAATCATCAGCATCTAAGTTATGAAACGCGTCATCAAAATTCATTGCCTTACGGTCTTCGCCCGTAACAACAATCGCATCTGAGTTACTTAGGACACCAACATACACGGACGAGGTTTGTTGTAGATTTTTATCAAATGTAAGCATCGATAAAACAGAACCAATAGGGAGATCGGCGTCCCCAAGATAAAAGAATTCATCCGGTCTATCAGTACTGATACGATCATGATCTTTAAGAAGGTTTTGTTCTATATCAACGGCTTTTTGTAATACAGGAACATGCTGTTGATTGATGACATGAACGCCAGAAAATTGAACTTGCATCGATGAGAGATCTCCATAGGGTTTAGTGTGCTATCAACAACATAAACAACCCTAAAGATAAAAAGTTGCTAATTAAATGATGGTGACAAGTTAAACAATCCCGAAGCACCTTCAAAGGCTTGAGCCACTTGAAATAGCTTTTGCTCGCCCATATGTGGGGCAATCAACTGCAAGCCAATCGGCAGGTTATTGTTATCAAAGCCACACGGCACATTGATGGCAGGTACACCGGCCAAGCTAACGGGGATGGTGGAGATATCGGCCAGATACATACTGACAGGGTCATTGGATTTCTCGCCAATTTTAAAGGCTGTGGTGGGTGATGTAGGGCAAACCAGCACATCCACGTCTTGCCATGCTTGTTTAAACTCACGGCGCAACAACTCACGCACTTTCTGAGCCTTTCCGTAGTAAGCATCATAGTACCCACTGGATAAACTAAAGGTACCCAACATAATCCGACGAATCACCTCACTACCAAAGCCAGTAGCACGGGTTTTCTTATACATGGTGTTAAGGGTCTCATTCTCAGATTCTGGAGCACGATACCCATACCGCACGCCATCAAAACGAGCCAAGTTACTACTGGCCTCTGAAGCACCAATCACATAGTACGCAGCCACACCATAAGGGATGGTTGGCATGGCAATGTCATGAATGGTAGCACCCAATGTTTTAAAGGTATCTAATGACTTTTGGAAGCTTTCACTCACTTCGGTTTGCATGCCCTCGCCATTTAATTCATTAATCACACCAATCTTGAGTCCCTTGATATCATTATCAATGCCACTCAGAAAATCGAGCTCGCCTGAATCCAATGAGGTGGAGTCACTCTTATCAAAACCCGCGATCACCTGAAGAGTTGCCGCCGCATCTTTAACATTACGGGCAAACGGGCTCACTTGATCCAAGCTGCTGCCAAAGGCCACCAAACCAAAGCGTGATACCAAGCCATAAGTAGGTTTCACGCCCACCAAGCCACACAAACTTGCTGGCTGGCGCACACTACCACCCGTATCTGAGCCCAAGCTTAGTGGGGTTTGATGCGCTGAGACAGTTGCAGCCGATCCACCTGAACTACCACCCGGAACACGATCGGTATCCCAAGGGTTACGGGTTGTTTTTGTGGCACTGTTCTCGGTGGAGCTGCCCATCGCAAATTCATCCAAGTTGGTTTTACCCACAATCGGCAAACCATGGCTTAATAACTTTTCGGTAACGGTTGCATTATATGGAGACACATAGCCTTCTAGCATTTTACTACTGCAGGTAAGAGGAAAGCCCTTGACGTTGATGTTGTCTTTAACGGCGATGGGGACACCGGCAAGTAAGGGGAGTTTATCGCCTTTTTTAACTTGTGCGTCAATTTTAGCCGCTGTCTCAAGAGCCAACGCTTTGGTTAGACTGTTAAAGGCCCCAATTTTCTCGTCGGTTTTGGCAATAGTCTTATAGCTGTCTTCAACACATTGGGTAGCCGTAACACTCCCATTCTGAATTTTCTCAGCCAATTCTAACGCTGAATCGCCAGACGGGGTGATGAAGTCTTGTTTGGTGGTTGAAGACATAGTCAAAAGGTATCCTTAAATAGAAATGTAGACGCTTATAACAACACCCGTATCCTACCGTGAAGATGCCTCACACTCAATATAGTGGTTGAAATTCACAGTAAAAATCATCATCTATTATAAATGTAACAAGTGTAACTCCTAAGGCTATCATTTTCTATGGGAATCCGTGTCTTTATGGTATAAATATGCTCATAGAAGGTAATGAATAGGTAATCGCTTTGTGCGCAATGTTTAGCACTCTTTAAACACGTTAAAAAGTGCCAAGGGTTTTCTCACTCCTTAAACCAGTTGTAAGCGTGAGACAAGACGGTTATTAGAACCTAATCATTCACTGAACCACTTATATAGTATTACTTGTTATTTGTATGTATTCGAACGGGAGATCACTGATTATGTCCTTATCACTCAACAGTCCTTTACAAGCTCGCTTTGGCGCTCAGCCTCAGGCGCAACCTGCCAAGCAAGGCAAACTGATTCGTATGCCAATGTTTGCCAAAACCGTTGGCCCTTACCAGAAATCAGTCTCCGTCACGGCAAGCAACGCCAAAGTAAACGTGTTGGCAAGCCAACCTGCTGAAGGTGAAGCCTCATTAAAGCTGGTTCCTAAAACCAACGAAGGCTTGGATCAGTTCATGGATTCACTGGCTGGTGGTATTGAGGACCTTAAAGCTCTTTTAAAGAGTCAAATTGTTGGCGAAGAAACCGAAGCCGTTAGCTATGTGGATACGAAAACCATTA
>CAYGPY010000275.1:0-4141 GCA_964351765.1 uncultured Vampirovibrionales bacterium | reverse complement strand
GGATTACACCTAGGCGTGGGTGCCGGTAACACCTATGACACCGAAACCGATCGCCAGAACCGTCAACCTCGTTTGGTAGAGATGGTTCACACCCCTAAGGATTGGGATCCGGCAACAGGCAAAACTGTTGTATTGGTTGGTAAAGGTATTATCTTTGATACCGGTGGTAGTCACTTAAAGCCAAGCCAATACATTAAGCACATGCACGGTGATATGGCTGGTGCGGCTGCAGTATTGGGCACAATGAAAGCCCTTGATGACAGCCCGGTTGGTGTTCGTGTTGTTGGCTTAATGCCATTAACCGAAAACCGTCTCAGTGGTCAGTCTACACTCCCTCATGATATCCATACAGCACGTTCTGGTAAAACCGTTCAAATCAACAACACTGATGCTGAAGGGCGTTTGGTTATGGCTGATGCAATGAACTACGGCCTTGAAAAATACGGTGCAGATGTGGATGCGGCCTTTACCATTGCAACCTTAACCGGTGGTAAGGCTCAAGCCATTGGCGAACAAAACGCCGTGGGCATTGCTGGAAACAACGAAGCCATGCGCGATGATTTAAACCGCATTCTTAAGTACAACATTGGCCGTAAAACCGGTGGTGGCGTATTGAATGACAAGCACTACAAAATGGTAACCCAAGACGGTCAAGGCCTTGCTGATGTTAGTAACGCAAGTAGTCGTGCTGACTTAGTTCACTCAGGATTGATTCTTCAAGATGACTTAGCCCCTGGTGAAGATGGTAAACCAAAAGGTGGCGCCGAACTGATGAAGCAATTGGGCTTAGGCTCCTTCTTTGATGGCGCTGTATTTGTACAGGCTGCGGGTATGGAAAGCATCAATCCAAATGGTACAGTTAAACGTTCCAACGTGCCTTGGGGTCACTTTGATATTGCCGGAGCCGAATTTGGCAAAGCCGATCCAAGACGTGGTGGCCGTGATGACATTGCCACAGGTATTGGTGTTGAAGACCTCTACTTATCATTAAAAGGTATTGCCGATGGTTCTGTGGATATTGATGCAAGCAAAACATCGCTTCCTAAAAAGCCAGCCAACGCTAGATAGGTAAAACAAACTTAAATCTAAAAAGCCCTTCATTCTGTAATAGAGTGAAGGGCTTTTTATTGCAGAAATTATGCCAAAGAAAAAGGCGCCGATAACGGCGCCGTAAATTTAACAACAGGGGAATGTTTTGAGTAGGAGTAGGTATTTGAGGTATTCATTGAAAGGTAAATTTATAAAAGTGAAAGATTGTTTTGAGGGGGGGGTAAACACCCGGGTTGTTGAAGTCAGTCAGATACTGAGTGAGTCAAAACCCGGGCGATTGAATTGTCAGTTGTAAGGTTTCAATTTGGATTATGATTACTAATCGAGTTGGTATTAACCAAGTGCATTGATGTCAGCTTGCTCAAGACCAAGGAGTTCATCGATACCGAAGGCACCCAGGTCGCCAATTTGTACATCGTGGCCAGTTGCATTATCAGCGGCATCCGCGGTCAACTCTTCAAAGTTGATGTCGAAGTAGTTGCTTGAATCAGGATGCGGGCTGCGCATTGCTAGGGCAACTTCGTATTCGCCGTTATTAACAATCAGCTTGGTTTCACCGTCACGAACAGCGGTTTCAATTGTTACGCCGTGACTGATGGTTTGCTTGGCAATACCATCGTTGATGTTACCAAAGCTTGGGTCAATTGCATCACCGAAGCGAACGTGAACTGTACCGTCGTTGTTAACGATAATTTCGTTATCACCGAAGCCTTGAGCAACAGGGCCGAAGTTAATGTTGGCACTACCAACGCCAACCGAGTCCGCATTGGCAGGATCAACTTGAACAGTGTTAACACTGACGGCAAAGTGATCGTTATCAGGATCATCGAGAACCGTTACGGTTTGACCAGCAGCCAAGCCACTATCGAATTCACGAAGGATGGGTGGAACACCTTGGATTTGTGAATCTGGTGTAAAGAGACCGAGTTTAGGGTCACCAAACAAACCAGCTGAACCGCGAACCTTGGGTGTGTTGTCTTCAATGTCATCACAGATGCCATTGTTGTTTAAGTCTTCACATGGTGGTTCTTCATAATGCTCATCGTTATCACAGATGTCATTGTTATTCAGATCTTCACACGGTGGGTAGGTTGGTTCATCAACGTCTTGATCCACATCTGGTGTGTAGTCATCATCGTCGGCAACATAAGGTTCGTCAACGTCTTGATCTACGTCTGGTGTGTAATCAGTGTCATCAGCAACATCGGGTGTGTCCACATCGTTGCTTGTATCGTTATTGGTGTTTGTATCAGCAGCAGTATTGTTTTGAGTGACAACGTTTTGAAGAAGTGAGAACATTTGTTGCATCATCTGCACCATAAAGCTCATCATCATTTGAATGGCAAATCCACCGTACATATTAGCGCCACCGAAACCGCCGTGGCCGAAGCCATTACCGGGGAAGTTAGGACGACCGTTACCACGTCGAATTGAGGTACCCGCTGAACCGCTTTGAGCGGTCTGTGAACCCGGTTGAATTAAATCGTGTTGAGTTGGTTGTGATAAGTCACGATTCGCTTGAGACAATCCTGCTGGCAACTGAATTAGTTGTTGGATTTGTCGTTGAGTATTTAAAAAATTAAAGTCTTGCATATCGAGAGTCTCCTAATTAAATTTGTTATTTACCTGTTGTTGTTACCTGTTGTGTTGTTAGAGGGTGAGGGGAAAGGTGATTGATTGGTTGAGAGATGGAATTTAGAGATATGTTGTTTGTATCTACTTGAATAAACACTTGGATATGTTCAAGATTGCTAAAGTATATCTTTTTGGTTACATAACTTAACAATAAAAGCAAAAAAGTCAGTTATAGCTTGATTGTGCCAATTTAACCTCTTAAGCATTAACGAATGTAACGCTTTATCGGGTTTTCTCAAAGTTTTGCCCTCAATCTCCGATAGCTAATATACACAGAGTTGTTCAAAGCACTGCTTAGAGCATTCTGTAAGACTTCAGAGAGAGGTCTCGACAATACACACACTTATATATGTCTTTAGTTATAAGAAATCAGAACTCAGGACGATCACACGAACGCTATATAAAACGAATATCTATTTTTTTGCTTTCCTATACATAGCCTTCCATTGATTTATGCCTGCAGTAGAGAGAAACAGCAATACAATTCAACATTGTTATGAATGATGTGTCTTAGATGGCTATCTAATATTAATGACGTCTCACTCATAGCCTTGTCATAAAACCATTGTATTGATGGATTCGTGAAACGAGGAAATAACTCCATGACCCAAAACGATTCACAAGATTTGTTCGGCTCAAGCAACAAGCACAATACCACTCACTTGAGCAGTGCATCTCGAAAAAATGCCTATGTGCAACCTGGCACATTGGATCAATCTCAGTTTGATGTCTTGATCAGTACGCCGGTTAAAACAGCAACAATGCCTGATTACATTGCTCAAGGTGAGCAATTATTAAAGGCGCATCGTGATCCCCATGAAAATGCAAACACCCTAGACCAAGCGTTAAACGCTATGGCGATGGCTTTAGAATTAAATCCCGATAACGTGGCAGCACGTTTAGCCACCATTAAAATCCATTTGAAAAATGGGGATGCCGAGAAGACACTCACCTTGGTTGACGAATTTATCGCACTGCATCCGTTTCGTTATGATATGGACACAAAACAAAAACACGAATTGAGTGATGCTTATAAAGTAAAAGGCTTTTTAAGTTACAAGGCTCGTCAGTACGATGAGGCACTGTACTATTTAAAAGAAGCGGTGCGTTTCGATCCTTTTGGAAGTAGCTTTGCACGGGTTTGCTTGTACAAAGCGTATGCCGAAGTGGCACTAACAGCCAAAGCATCCAAGGAATCAGAAAACAGTTCTACATTTAAACAGCTTGGTTTGTTTAGTCGTACTGGTTTTCATATGGCGGCTTCGGTTCTCACCTTTCCGTTTGAAAAAGAGCGGTTATCGCTCTCATCTTTAACAGGATTAGTGCCTGCTCTCATTCAGATCTTTACGCAAGAAGGCTTAAAGAAAGTCGATGTTGCATTAGAAAAATCGTTGCGCCTCTATGAACGCTTCCCTGGTGTGGCGTACCTAAGCAACTTGGTTGGCGATCTCTATTT
>CAYGPY010000274.1:0-4199 GCA_964351765.1 uncultured Vampirovibrionales bacterium | reverse complement strand
TTAATTGGTGCGTGTGCAAGCATGGACGCAGGCTTGCCTGTTACTAAAAATCTAACCGATTTTATTGTCGAAATCCTTTATTGTGAAGCAAGAACAGTTTGTCAGGCATTGGTGGGTGCTATTGCCTTTAGAAATGGACTCAACGGTAATCAAGCCCTAACTGTAGATGCTGAAGACTTACTATCTACAATTGATTTCATTAATACATTTGATCAAAACCCAGCAAACACACTCTACACAGAACGTCCTGAATTATCACAATTACAACAAACACAACTATTCCAGCTTCCAAGCTTAAGAAGAAAAATAGAGCAGGTTATCTCTCAAAAGCTATGGGTTCAAGATGACACTACTAACAACTCTAAATATAAGTACATACGAGATATTGTAAGCCATTGTGTTGAAAACGAAGTGCCTATTATATCTCTGAATTATGACACACTAGTTGAATGCTCAGCTTTAGCATTAGACTATGATTATTCATACAAGCCTAATGACGTTTTTTATTTGGACGGGTATGAATGCATCAAAAAGCACATTAATCTGGTAAAACTTCATGGTTCTGTTAACTGGTTTAATGAACAAGGGATGACGCACAGTACCGTTGTAAAAGATGTGATGACTAATAATCGTGACTTTACCGAATTTAATTTACGTAAAAATAAAAAAGTATTGATTATTGGTGGAGCAAACAAAGTAAAAGCTGAAGACCCCTATCTAAGCCTTCTTGTAGAGCTAAAGGAAACTTTAGGCTCTACTGAGAACCTAATTGTTATCGGATACTCATTCAGAGATGAGCATATAAACTATTTTATAAAACGCTGGCTAATTGAGTCTGAATGGATAAATAAACCAAGCCGTAAATTATATGTATATGATTACGATGAAAACATGCAACATACTTTAAATCATCTGTTTGCGGAACAAGTAAACAACATTGAATTTAAAAAAACTAAAGCAAAAAATGTAATGAACTATATCAATCTTATAAAAAAGCCCACACCAGTATAACTTCTATTACCTAAACCTCTTTAGAATTATCCATTTTAGTTTCGGTTACTCCTGCATCCTTGAGTAAATCATAGAGTTCAGATACCTTTATACGTCCATTTTTTCCTTTTGAGTATGTAAAGATAATTCTTTGTTTTGCTCTGGATAAAGCAACAAAAAATGTAGCTTTTCCTTCTGGATTTTCTGATGAATAACTCCACCAAGACTGATCGTCGAGGCCTACAAATATTACAGTATCATATTCGAGCCCCTTGCTTTTGTGTATGGTTAAAAGAGAAACCTGTTCTTCTCCATCCATTAATTTAAGGAATCGAGGCCAAGAGCCCTCACTTTGAACACATGATTTCAGGTATTCTTTCGTCGCTTCGACAAAATTTTCGAGCTGTTCGCCAACGGCATAATGTGGTAGAGCTCCTCGAATTGTATCTTTGCCGACAAATACAATGATTGCATCTACGATATTTTCAATTACTTTTTCATCGTTCTTGGATTCTTTTAGTTTTGGACGAAGTGTATTGTTTAAAAGATATTCTAATGAACCTTCCTGCCCTTGCTTTTCCGGTAAATATCCCTGTTCTCCAAAAAGAAGCATCATAAAACCGGATGCCTTAGACCAAGAAAGTGGAGAGGATTTTTGAACTGAAAGTCTGATTAAGGCACTAATGAAAACAAACAGATCATCGTGCATAATATCCTGAATAGCTAACTTACCAAAACGCCTCGTTTCGTCTCTCAGTAGTAAGCCCTGCTCATTAAAGGCTGATACCATTCCATTGTAAAAAACGCCGCCTTTCTGGCGCACAAGTATTGCATAGTCCTTTGGCTGAAGGTTCCGCATTCGAATATCGTGAGCTATCCATGTAGCAATGTGTTGATATTCGTCTTCCGGATTAGTAAAGCTCCAAATCTGAGCAGACTCTTCACTAATTTCTTGTTCTTTACCTGACTCTGCTTTTGGACAGTCTGGCTCAAGACTGGAGGCAATATAATGTTGTATTCCAACCAATCCCGGTGATGACCGATAATTCATAATCAAATTAAAATTTTCAGCAGAAAAATTTTGAGTAAACTGCTGAAAGGCATCCGGCTTTGCTCCTGCCCAAAGCATGATACGTTGTTTGTTATCTCCAACCGTTGTGATGCTAACGTCAGTCCCATGGAGAAGCGAATGTAAAAAATCGTATTGAGCAAATGTAGTATCTTGGAATTCATCAACAAACACAATAGGATAAGTTTGATTAATGGCTTGCTTAATACTGGGTGTACAGCGTGTAACCCACTCGGCTAATCTATTTAAAAGAAGAAAGTCAGGATTTCCTTCTTTTAATAAGCTTTTAAACCAACCGTTTACAAGATACTGCTCTAGTGTAGTTGGTTTTTCGTCAGTAAGTCGATTCATACCAAGAATATGGCTTTTAAACTCGACGGTTCTAATTGCAGCTATAGCGTGTTGATGTTGGGGATTTCTATCTCTTACATTTTGAAGGAAGGTTGCATAAGAACGATCATCAATCATACCTATATCATACCTATCCAAAGGACGCCACTCTTGAGGAAGAGCCAACTTAAACCGATCTACTAATCCCTTGGTAAAGGCATCAAATGTATAGGAGTCAAAACGTCTAGATAAATCAGTGTGGCAGCGTTGTTTAACCCTCGATGCAAGGTTTTCGGCAGCACCTTTTTTAAAGCTGATAGCAAGAATACGAAATGGTGGAGGACAGACTTTTGTTTCTAATAAAAAGGCCGCTTTCTGGGCTAGAAATTCTGTTTTACCGGCACCGGGACCAGCAATAATACAGCTATTTCCGACATGGCGAAGCGCCTTCCAGGCAGTCGGCTCTAAATCGTTAATGCCTTTTGGTAACCACTCTTCAGATATCGTCAATTGTAACAGACTCCGGTATGACTAGCGCCTTATTAACCTCAACAAGTAATGCGCAGAGAGGTTCAGGCATACTACTTAATAACTCTGCGTTACTCAATTTAGATAGGGCGGCAATATGTGTACTTGGTTTTCCACGACCTAGAAACAGATAACGATACCAAAGGAAGCTATCTTTATGATCCTCTGAGTAAAGGGTTAATTCGCCCTTCTCTTTTAATACTGCTTGTTTCGCTTTAAGAGTATTACCAGAAGGACCTCTTTCACTTTCTGACAGTTCTGTATAAGAATCCCAATAAGCATTGAGCATCATCCAATCTATATCAAGAGGAGCTGAGAAAAACACTTGGTATCCCTGAAGGAATGAAAGCCACTGTTGAAAAGTAATCTCAGCTAGTTCACCACCAGTTTCGGGAAGAGTCTGACTACGGATATAAGAGTCTTCATCGATACAGCCATTCTCATATAATTGCTTACAAACGTATCGGATACGCCCATAACCACCACCTTGACGACCGAGATCTAAGTCAAGAAGGGTAACATGAGGAATTTTCAAATCATTGAGTAACTTCCAAAAGTGATTCACATGGCGACCACCCAGTGGAACAATAGAAACAAACGAAGGGTCAAAAAGAAGGCCTAGTACTTCTGCAAGCCGAGGTAAAACAATTAGTTCAGAATCTCCTTCACCAAGAACAACTGACTTAGCAAAGTAAAGCTCAGGATAAGCACGTACGGCATCTCTTACATATTTACCTGCCTCTGTAGCATTGTTTGGCAAAGTGAGTGGACGGACTGAAAAAAATCGATTTTCAGAATCGCAACGAAAATACCTGATAGACTCTGGGGCAACACGACTTATGGTACTAGCTGAATGAGTTGAAAGAATCCCTTGAGCTCGACTATCATCAACGATATTTTCAATTTGACGAACAATACGAGATAAGTAGAATGGGGCCAGGTTATTTTCAGGTTCTTCAATAGCCAAAACAGTTAAAGCCGGAAGATAAAAATTTTCAGACTGAAAGCCTTCGTATCCATTTGTAATTGCCTCCTTTTCAACATCCAGTAATGCCGAAGTGAGTGCAATATGGAATAAGGACCGTTGACCGTCACTTAATTCATCAAAATCACGTTCTTTCCCATTTTCTCCCGGTCGAAAACCGACATAGATTTTTTTAATAAAACTATCAAATTCATTATCTACAGGAGAAAAGAACACTTCGGTATCAGTTCCTGCATTGTGAACTTCTCCCCAGCGGGCATTTACTTTTTCAATAATATGACTGACAGCTATCTCCCT
>CAYGPY010000273.1:0-4219 GCA_964351765.1 uncultured Vampirovibrionales bacterium | reverse complement strand
ATCGTATTCGTGGCGAGCGTGGTACGCCTGTTGAGCTGTCTGTGATGCGGGATCTTGATGAGACGTTCGATCGCAAAATTGTGCGTGATGAAATTAAAATTAAATCTGTTTTTACCCGCGATATGACCGATAAGCGTATTGGCTACATTCGCTTGAGCAGTTTTATTAGTGAAACCGCTATTAACGAGATGAGCATCGTGATGCAAAAAGTCTTGGATAAAGAGGCGGTTATTTTGGATTTACGCGAAAACAGCGGTGGTTTGCTAAGTAACGCTGTTGAAATTGCGGATATGTTTTTAGAAAAAGGCGATATTGTCTCCATTGTGGATCGTAAAAAAGAACGCCGTGTGTATGAGTCCAATCCGGGTAATATTATCAAAACACCGGTTGTGGTGCTGATTGATGGTGGGACGGCGAGCGCGAGTGAAATTTTAAGTGGCGCCCTTAAGGACAATGATCGGGCTGCTTTAATTGGAACGCAAACATTTGGTAAGGGCTTGGTTCAAAAAATTAACCCGCTTATGGATGGCTCTGGATTGAATATCACCATCTCAAAGTACTTTACGCCTGACGGCACGGATATCAATAAAAAAGGCATCTCGCCTGATCTAAAAGTGTCTTTTACTAAAGAAGATATTGCCGCTCATAAAGATGTTCAGCTTGAAAAGGCGATTGAATATATTCAATCTAAATATTTTAAAGAGAAGAAAAAAACAGCCTCTCGCTAAATGGGCTTAATCAAGACAGAAGGATTGTTTTATGCCGACATTACTCTCTGACACAGAGGCCGAGAGCTTGATGCTGCAAGCAAAACAAGCGAGTCAAAAAGCCTATGCGCCGTACAGTAACTTTTTTGTGGGCGCCGCGGTTTTAACAGTCGACGGTGCTGTGTTTGAAGGCGCTAATATCGAGAACACAAGCTATGGCCTCACTAACTGTGCTGAGCGGGTGGCGATTCAACAGGCTGTTATGGCGGAGCAAACAACCTTAAAGGCGATTGCGGTGTATGGCGCTCAGTGCGAAGCTGGGCACATTACCCCATGCGGCGCGTGTCGGCAAGTGATATCTGAATTTGCCGATGAGGCGACGGTGGTCGTGATGTATTCACCACAAGGCAGTATTGAACAACAGACAATTCAAGCACTGTTGCCTTCAGGATTTAAGCTCTAGCGAGGAAGCGATGAACGTAAACCGCTTAATCAAGTGCGTGTTCATCGCCGTATAAATAGCAAGCCACTTGATGCTCTGGTTTTTCAGGGGTGAAGGTGGCTGGAAACGCAATGCGACATTCTGGCTTGCTTTCAGGGCAACGTGGTTCAAAGCTGCACCCTTGAGGAATCCGGGTGAGCGCAGGAGGGTGCCCTTCAATGGGTTGCAAGCGCTTACGATGAATGGTGGGCAATGAGTTCAACAGCCCTTGAGTGTATGGATGGTTAGGTTTTTTAAAGAGATCGTGCGCAGGCGCGCTTTCTACTTTCCGACCTGCATACATCACGGCCACATCGTCACACATTTCAGCGACCACACCTAAATCGTGGGTGATGAGTAGAATACCCATATTATGCTCGCGTTGTAGTTCGCGCATTAGATCCAGGATTTGAGCTTGCACGGTCACATCCAAAGCCGTAGTGGGTTCATCGGCAATAAGAAGTTCAGGCGTACAGGAAAGTGCCATTGCAATCATGACACGTTGACGCATGCCACCCGAAAACTGGTGCGGATAATCTTTGAGTCGGTCTTTGGCATTGGGGATGCGCACCATATCCAATAACTCAGCGGTACGCTTACTGGCTTCGTCATTGTTCATGCCTTTGTGAAGAATCAACACCTCATTGATTTGATCGCCAATGGTGTAAACCGGATTGAGTGAAGTCAGTGGATCTTGGGGGATAAGCGCGATTTGAGAGCCTCGAAGTTTACGTCTCTCATCTTGACTAAGGCTGCTCAAATTTTGCGACTTAAACATAATGTCGCCTTGAGTCACTTGCCCAGGCCGAGGGACCAACCCAAGCACAGCGAGACTCGTCATGCTTTTCCCGCATCCCGATTCACCCACAAGTCCAAGGGTCTTTCCTTTTTGGAGTGTTAAGTCCATTTCATTAACGGCATAGGCCGGCCCATCATTGGTGGGAAAGGCAACCGTTAAATTTGAAAGCTTTAATAAGGCTTCGGACTGCACATCGGTCGTCGGTTTGGATGTATCGGTGAGTGACGTCATAGATACTATTATAACGTGACTTCACAAAACCACGCCTTTATTATCGAGATAAAAGCGGTGGTTTTGAAAGTAGGTGGTAAAGAGGATTAGCTGTTCTTTGGAAAAAACACAGAGCGCATTTCGGCCTTCATATCAAGTCCGTCAAGAGATTCAGCGACAGCGACTTTTTCTTGAAAGCCATCAAATCGTTTCTGGACATTGCTTTTACTGTCAAATGGATGAGTGTTGATGGCTTGTTGAATTAAATCGAGGGGCATTTGCTCAGTTTCAAGCAAAAGTTGCGGGTATTGTGAGAGTAACTCAGTGTAGAGGTGAAACATCATTTTTGTTGAGGGAAAGGCGGAGTGTTGCCCATCGATTGCCTCAGTTCGTGAGCCCTTAAAACCATCAAGAAATTGCGTAAAGGCGAGGGTAGCAATACTTACAATGCGTTGAGGGAAGTCGGTGTCGGGGCTTGCCTCACTAAAAAGCTTGTTCCATTTGTAGCCATCCAGCAATACGGTTTTAGCTTGGCTGAGGCCAGAACGTAATTGTGTTTGGGTACCTTCCATATTGGCTTGCACATCAGAGAGATTGTCTTTAAGTAGTCCTCGTGCTTTATCTGTCAGGGAATCGCCTGGTTCAGCTTCTTCGGCTTCGTTTGAGGACTCAGCATCGAAGTCATCACCTGCAATCTCACCAAAGTGCAACACTTGAGAAAGCTTTCGATGACTGGACTGGGGGACTATGTTGTGTTGAGAAATACCGAGTGACGGGGTGTTCATGATCTTGGATCTCCATTAAAATAGTGTGGCTTGATGGCCTTGTTGTTATAAAACCACTCAAGCGAAACTTGTGCTAGTTGGATGGAAAATCGGATTGAGTTGACCTGACTTGCGTTTCCACATAGATCACGGATTTTATCGTGTTTATACTTTGGTTGTAGTTATTTATGTTGACGTGTATGTATTTGTATTCGCTCAACGATAATACTGCAGGGTTGAACTGGCAATAGTTGACTGACAAGGATGTTTACCCATCCTCACTGATTAATTGACTCGCCTCAAGGAGGGTGTTAATTGCTAGATAATCACCAAACACGACTTCAGTGAATACACATATGTTGTTGTTTGATTTTGTGGTTTAATCAAGCCGAATCAGCAGATGTACAGAATTTTTACTACCTCATTTCAGGTACTTTAATTATCAGGGAGCTTCCGAACGCCAATGAATCTAGTTTCAAAAGCCTGGTCCGAAATTTATAGTGACGCCCCGTTTTCAGCGAGCCGCAACTTTTTAGTAAGTGCTATTTTATGGCTTGTGGTGGGAACTACGGTTGGATTATTGGCTGGGGCATTGATGACCTGGCCTGATATGATTCATGGGATCGCCCAGCTTTCTTTTGGTCGCTTACGTCCAATCCACACCCACGGTGTTCTGATTGGTTGGCTGTCGATGGGTTATGTGGCCTGTTTTTTCTATATTATTCCTATTTTATCGGGCCGTACCTCCTTGTGGAGTGAAAAGCTTGGTAATATAACGATGTTGGCTTGGAACGCGATTGTGTTTTTTGGGATTATTGCCTTGGCTAATGGTCATTCAGAAGCTCGTGAGTATGCCGAGCTTGAAGGTATTTTGGATTGGATGGTATTGGCAGGGTTGCTTTTAACCGGCCTGAATGTTTATATGACTGTATTTACAGGGACTGAGAAAAAATGGTACGTGAGCATTTGGTATATTATGGGCGCGCTTTTCTGGTTTCCGATTGTTTATATTATTGGTAACCGAGCCTTTATTGCTTTTGAAGGTTTGAATGATGCGATTGCGGGTTGGTTTTATGGCCATAATATTTTGGGTATGTGGTTCACGGTAGGTGGTGTAGGTATTTTGTATTACTTGTTGCCGCGCTTTTCTGGGAACCCTCTTTATAGCCATACGTTGTCTATGATTGGCTTTTGGACGATTGCGATGTTTTATGCCCCAACAGGGACGCACCATATTTTGCAATCACCAGTGCCTGAA
>CAYGPY010000272.1:1336-4220 GCA_964351765.1 uncultured Vampirovibrionales bacterium | reverse complement strand
GTCGTATTTTTTAAAAAGCGCCTGAACATAGGGGTCTTGGCTGTTGGCAAGGCCAATCAAAACATGTTCAACATCAAGCGGAGCGCTGCCACCGGTACTGTGGACGGCGGCTTCACGGGCAGCGTCATCAAAGGCGGGCGGTACCACATGACTGTCTTTGGGTGCGGCAGCCGATCCAGAAGACGCACTGTCTGACTGACTTGTAAGGATTTCTTGCCAGCGCTTGTAAGCATCTTTAGGCGGGGCATTAAGCGACTTCATGATGTCGTCAAAGCGCGTGAATAGGCGGTTTAAGATGAATAACGATTCCATCAAATCCGTGTCGCGCAAGGGTTCTTCACGACGGCGTGCCAATTTACGCGCCACATGGAGGGCCTCTCTTACGTCTTCACTTTGGTGTAAGTGCTTGTTGTTAGTGCTTTCGCCGGTGCTCACAGTAGGATCTCGTTACTCTCTAATACGTCTGCCTATTGTTCATCAATCCGGTGTGAAAAACAATGCGATTTAACCAGTTTGCACAACATACGCATGTGTAGCTGAAGAGGTTTTTACTTGATTTGATTTAAAAAGTGTTAAAAAAAGGTCAAAAAAGCCCCAAAAAACGATCAAAAGCGACTGTTTTAGTGTCAAAAATAGCAATTTTTTGCTTATTTTTATCGATTTATTGTGACAGTTGGCAAAAGTGTCACAATGGGCTCTCAAAGTGTCACAATTTAAATTTATAGTGTTATGACAGTTCGTTATTTGTTGCAGACATTCTTTTAAACGAACAATCGAAATTAAAAATTTAAATCACGATACTAAGAAGGAATCGCTATTATGAATTTCTCAAAAACACAAAACAAAAATGAAGAGACCAACGAAACAAATCATGTTAAAGAAAGTGGTTTTGAATTTCGTATTGTCACGCGTTGGTTTAGTCGCTTGGGTATGCTGCTCTTGCTTTGCGGTATTGCATTAGCGCTTAAAGATCATTGGGCATTGCTTGAGCCTTATATTACAAACGAGGTGAAGCTTTTGTTGACCGGTTTGTTGGCCACTGGTTTTTATGTGGGTGGCTGCCGTTTGCACCCTAAGCAAAGCTTATGGGGACGTTTGCTTCAAGGCGGTGGCTTGGCCTTGGGTTACCTCACGCTGTTTGGCATGTTTTTTATTCCTGAAGTGAGTATTATCGATCAGCCTTCGATTGGTTGGCCGTTATTGATGGTGGCTTCGGTTGCCATGTTCTTTGTGGCTCAGCGCTTTCAGTCGTTTTCAATCACATTGATGTCGCTGGCCTTTGGGTATTATACGGCTGTGTTTTGTGTGGGGTCAGGGGCTGTGTTTGGATCGAATGAAGTGATGTATGGGGTGACAACGTTGTTGAATGTGTTGCTGATTGCCTCCTTGTTTATCTCGGGTAAAATGCTTTCCACTAAAAATGACAGTGCGTTTGTATCTGATGAGTTCGCGTCTGAACGCCTGACATCAGTGCATCAGCTGATTTTGTTTTTTGTTGCGATGGTGGGTTCGGTTTTTATTTTTCTTGTCGGTCTCAATGATTCAGCACATACCTTGTATGTTGCCGATGGGTTGAATCGTGCATTTTTATGGACTCAGTTTGCCGTGTTTTATATCGGATCGTTTTTGTTGAACGTGAATCGTGCGGTGTTGGTTCAAACAATTTTAACGGCTGCTTGCTATCTCTTGCATCAGGCTTTATTCTCCAACACCTTAGGCGGTGGTTTGTTGGAAGCGCTTCTGATGGTTGGTTTCTTTGGTGTATATGTGTTCAACAAATATGCTGTGGATACTGAAAATGACACGCCTGTATTTTTTGTAAATCAAAATGATGAAGACCACCACCAACGTGCTCGTCAACACGTATTGATGACGTTACTCTTTATGAGTTTATGTGTTATTCAATTGTTAGCACCACTCCATTTTGCCCAGATGATGCAGCCTGTTTTGTTTGCCGTGTTTGGTGTGGCGTTATCGTTTGTGTCCTCCTCAGCACCCGAAAAAAATGTATGCACGTTTGCTTCGTATACCTACATTGTTTTAGGTGCCACACAGTTAATGTTGATGCCGTGGCATGCGGTGAATTCCTTCACGTTTGAAGCGGTTATTATGGCTGTGTTTGCATGTTTCTTGGTGCAATCCCGTGTGTTAAATAATCAGGCATTAACCACTGAAGGCAAACCGACAACGGTGCTCGCTGATACAAATCTGTCGCACTTGGTGTCTGCTCCAAAACATGACGACAGCCCCAATTTAAGAATGGTGTATCGTGTTGCGATGTGGGCTTACTTGTCCATTGTGTTGATGGTGGCGTTCTTCTGTCACTTTGGTGCCGTGGCTGCCTCCACACTCACCTTGGCCTTTGTCTTAATGGGGTCACTGCAAATGAGTTTGGGTGTGATGTTTAAAAATTCCGAGCACACGCCGTTCTATCGATGGGCGGGTCTCGTGTGGATGTTCATCGGGATGTCACGCTTGTTACTGTTAGAACTGCCACACATGTGGAATGAAAACCGGATGTTGCTGTTACTCGGTTCAGGCTTGGCTCTAATGGCTGTGTCTTGGGTGTATCAACGCTTTGCTTCAGCTAAGCAAGATGCACAAAAAGAGTAATGGTAATGGCGACGAAGGTTGTGACAGTTAGAGAACTGTCACAACCTTACCGCAAAGTGTCATAATGAAATGATATGCTTATATGACAGTTAAGAAATGAACGCAAGCAAGGATTCATCTTATGAACAAGCAATCAGATAATCAAAATGATAAACAAGAAATAAGCAAAGGCTTATTTACTTCTGAAACGCCAGCTGTAGAGGAAAATTTATATGAGAAAAAAGAAACCCTCGTTCAACACTTCAAAAAACGATTTATTCACTGTTTATTA
>CAYGPY010000272.1:0-1326 GCA_964351765.1 uncultured Vampirovibrionales bacterium | reverse complement strand
TCAGTGTTTATTATCGATGCTTTTCTTTAATGTCATCTATATTAGTTTGATGTTTGCTGTGAGTGTTTTTGTTGCTGTGATGGACGTTTCTAACGCTCTTTCAAATTTATTTCATTTAACGGGACTGACAATGGGGATTGTTTCTGTGTTGTTTGCTTTTACCATGTTTAATGCGTCGATCGTTTCTAATATTTTTCATAATAATGAAATTTGGAAAGGATTTATGTTTAAAAAAGAAGGGGAGATAGAAAATGATAACGGTTTAAACTTAAACGACTATTATAAATTAAGTTTTATCCTTGTATCATCTTTTTGGATAATTATGATATCGCAAATTGAACCAGTTTTTGCTGCACTCGATACTTCGTTAGCATTTTGGGGAGAATCAAGACCATATGTAGCTCCCGATGCTAATTCTTATTATTGGACCATTCTCTGGGTACACTTCGCATTAGTTCTTATAAGTAGTCTTAATATTAAAGGTGGTTTAAAAAAAATGATATGGGGCTTTGCTTCTTTAATATTAATTATCTCTTTAATATTAATTATCTCTTTTAGCGGCTTTTCAGTATTTATCTATTTGGGTGTGTTTTTATTATTCCTGCTTTTTTGGAAAACTATCGAGAAGGAATCACGATGATGTCTACACAATTTCAAGACGATCTATCCAGTAGAAGTAACTTACCGACTACTGAAAAACAAAAAAATATAACTCTTTTGAAGCTAATAAAAAAAACAGGTCAGTTTTTACTAGGGCTACTAGTATCAAATATTTTTTATTTTATTGTCATTGCTTTTCCCGTGATAATAGTTTCATTTTCAGGGCTTTATTACATACGCTTTCTTTGTGTAGGGTTGTTTTTCATAGTGACGCTTGTCAATTTTAAGGTATTATCTTTTCTTTTTAATGATTCTTCGGGGTTGACAAAAGAAGCTATATTTGCCGCCTTAAGGATTAAATATAATGATCGTGTTTATAAGTTAGCTTTTGTTTTTTCGCTTGCTTTTTGGGTTTTTGTTTTGTCGCTTACGCATTACATGTTAGGTGAGTTTTTACTATGGGGTGGCGGTATGTCTTCTGATGTGTTCCTCGGTACTTTGTGCAATATTGCATTTTTAGTGATTAATTATGTTTTATTGATTCTATATAGTTTGAAGTCAAAAGGTTTGCTGCGTAACTTGATTTTTATATTTTTAATTCTAGTTTTGTTTTCACCTTGTCTTTATGTCTTTTACTTACTTTTGTTTTAAATAAGGAATACCTTTTATGACTTCGTCAGCAAATAAATCAAAAACATTAAACTTACAAATTCAGAAAGATACGCC
>CAYGPY010000271.1:0-4223 GCA_964351765.1 uncultured Vampirovibrionales bacterium | reverse complement strand
ATCATGGCGTCACCACCATACTTATGCATCCCACGCAGCAATGAGCCTAGTGTATTATGCGACAACAAGTCAACAGAGTCATAGGCTTGTGCAGTTGTAGGCAGATAAAGCGCAACTAAAATAGCACCCGTAGCCAGAACAAACATCCATGCCAAGAAATAAATCGACCCTAATTGATACCACGGTGACTCTTTTTGTAGATCCACCTTGGTTTCATCAAACAAATCAATCCGAGCAATTTGCTCTTTAACATACTGCCACACCTGTGTGGGGGCATTTTTTAGCATCGTAGCTGGACTCGCCATCTTAGGAAATCCCTCCGGACTCGGCTTCAGTAATCATTAACGTGTTACCTTCAATAGCCCACGTAAACATACGTGGCGGACGCGGCGCAGGGCCACTCACAACCTTGCCTCGAAGCTCAACGCCACCACCAATGTTTTGCTTTGCCAATGGGTCAAACACACTCAAGTGACAAGGGCAAGCAAAGTGAGGATGATCCGCATTATAATTATACGCCGATACATCGGCTGCATTTGGCAGGAAGTTAAATACGCATCCCATATGAGGGCAGATACGACTCACAACAATAAAATCCGGTTGACCGTTATCTTGGTCTTCGGGAAGACGAACGATAAAGCCAGGAATTTTTGTTGATTGGAAATGCTTAAAGGTATACTCTTTACTACTTTGCCCAAAGGTAAACTCTTTAAATGAATACGGCCCTTCAAAATCAGACACAGAGAACGCTACTTGCGACTCCGCCTCAGGCATATCAGGGTTCGAGAACAAACCACCCTCACCTGTCCACTCCGTAAAGTCACCGTCCATCTTCAATCTTGTTGAAGCTAAAGGACCAGAAGTAGGTCTTAAGTACCGAAATAATGGCGTTGCCAACAAAGCAAAACCACCAAGAATCGGTATAGAAGCAATAATTTTTAAGAAATCCCGACGGTTCATGTCATATCGACTCCCATAACTTGATGTGTTTGATGCCCCGTGGATGAAGACGACTTCTTCATCGATACAGGACGAGGACGTTTCTTTTTCATTAACTCCGTCCAAGGCTTGTTGGTTGGTTGATCTTCACACGTTGCAAAGATACCTGAAGCAGGTTTATTTGCTTCGTTCAAATCATCCTGATACGCAAACGTACGAACATGACGAACCAGATTCCAAATCAAATTGTCACTAAAGACATATTCAACCTGACCTGTTGAGGCATCACGATGTACATTACCATACCAACTCGGCATAGCGGAAGGGTAGATCCCTTCACATACATATTTGAAGAGCTGCGCATCCGTCCGGTTATACAAACGATTGTATTGATGGAAATTCGCTGGTGCAGGCTGCAAGTTATGCTTAATCGCCGCATCGTGAATTTCATGACTACCTGTTTTACCTAGGTGCAATGGGCCATCAGCAAAACCACGAGTACCATGACAAACCGCACAGTTACCACCGTAAATATTGGCCACTTCTGGCGCATTCGGATTGGGTGCTTTGATATCACCCGCACCCGCTAAATAACGAGCATAGAAAAGTGCTTCCCAACGCTCATGACGTCTCAAGTCTTTAAACGACGGATGTGCAGGAGGTAGCATTTGTGGGCGATGCTCTGCATCAACAGGATTAACTACCTTTGGGGCCTTACCACTTGAAAGCATAACAAACAAATCAATCGGCGTTGTGTAAGCCAAGTCACGTTTTACATTGCCCTGTTGGAAAAAAGCGGCCGTGTGGCAAGTAGAACAACTCGATTCAAAAACCATTTTCCCTTTACTCAACTGAGGCGGCTGAGAAGGAAAACCAAAATCTTGCTCACTTAACTTTTGGTCAATTACAGGGTTACTTAACAATTCATCCGAACCGTTACCCGTTTGTTCTTTTACCGAACATGCCGACACACCAGCAAGCACCGTTGTCAAAATCACAACAGCAAAAAGCCGGTTTAATTTTATACGCCATGTTGGTATTTCGTTTGTATTTTTCATGCGATATGTCGCCTCGTTAACATTGCTATCAAAACTGGTTTAATGTGTTTTCAACGATGCTTTTAAGCTCGTTGGATACCTAGTAGTTAAAGAACTTGATCCACGATACAGATGCCCAGAGAACAATAAACGTAAAGAAGACCCATAAGAACCAAGGGACTTTATGCTCACCAACCTCAAACTCTTCGTAATCGGTCGAATCCGTAACTTGTTTAGATTGGGTTTTTTCTTCGGACATTGATCGTAATTCCTGTCTTAATAATTTTGTTTTTAGTCTTTTCTTAATTCACTAACACATATCAACGTTGTGTTATTCATCCTGAAGCATTTTAAATTTGGTGTCTTCTAATCCATCAAGTTGGCCTGAGTTGTTTGCCCACCACATTGCTCCAGCAGCAATCAGGAAAAACAGAACACAGATGGCAAAGGCGGCAACATAACCGGGGCCAATGTCACCAGACAAACAAGAGGGGCACATTAATGACGACCTCCGCCATAAACGTATGGATTCTCTTCACTAGCAACACCTAGCATTTCGATTTCTCGGTAGTTTTGATCCATTGCATGTTCATTATCAAGCTGATCTAAACGTGTCACTTCAACCTCACCTGAAGGGGTATCACCTGAAACAGGCAGCGTCTTGACAAAGGCAACCAAGTAGGCCAACTGCTCTTCACTTAAAGAACGGCCCCAACGTGGCATACGTGAGCCAGCAACACCTTCTTTAAGGCGCCAATAGTACATCGCATCACTATACGCAGAGAAATAAGGACGCGTTAAGTTGGCCGGTTTTTTCAACATTGTTTTACTGACCGGACCATTTCCTTTTCCTGCCACACCGTGACACTGAGCACAGTTTTGCATATAGATACCACGGCCCGCATTAGCAAAAGCGGAGTTATTCACATCCTTACTTTCAGCAATACGTTCCCAATCATCTTTAATCTCTTGAGGGGCATCAAACCAAGTCTCCTCATGATGCTCACCCGTTTCAGCAAAATGTTCTTTAGCACGCACTTCTTCACGGTTGCGTCCAATCGATTGCAAATATACAACCAAGTCAGACATCTCATGATCCGTCAAATAACTATAGGAAGGCATAATTGAACCCGGTTTTACCTTACGCGGGGCAATATGGTGAGCAATATGCCATGCATCAGGATAACGGCCACCAATATTCGATAAATCAGGGCCCGTGCGTTCTGTACCTAATACGTGAGGCGTTTCATACACATAATCACCCGCTTTTACCATGACACCCGATTCACGATCTTGGTAACGACTAAATTGAGTATGACAGTAGAAGCACCCTTCGCGACGGTAAATATTACGACCGCGCTGGGCAGCTGATGCATAAGCCACTTCTTCCTCAGTAAAACCTTCTTCGGTTGTTTTGTTGTATTTAAAGGCCGCCTCAGTCGCTTCTGGCTGAAAGGTTGTTGCTGGCAATACAGCGGTTACAAAAATAATCGTCAAAAAGATCAACGCAATAAATGATCCGGCAATTAAATAATTCAGATGTTTTCCCATAATTCAGTATGCCTCTCTAATACTCGTTATCGATCTTTAAAAATGACATTATTTTCTTAACTTAATTATATCTATCAATACTGATTTTATACGTATGCAATGCCGGTTGGTGATGCAGGCAGCTCTTCGCACTCATCGGTAAAGACCGTCTTGTACACATTTAGCATATACAACACTTGACCCGCTACAATCAACACGCCAGACAAGAAGCGCACAAACATAAATGGCTTCAACTCAATCACCCACTGATCAACAGGAATCGCAAAGTGCCAACCCGCGGACTGAACCAATCCAGCCATCGTCAATACGATAACCATGACTATCCAACCCACCAAGGTTAACCAGAAGTGCCAGACAGCCAAAGGACGGCTATACATCTTACGACCTGTGATTTTAGGAATAATATAGTAGCTTGCCGAGAAGACAATAAAACTAAAGGTCGCCAACAACGCCAAGTGAGCGTGACCCACAACCCAGTTTGTAAAGTGGACGTACCAGTTGATACCACGCGTGGCCTGCATTGGACCCTGAATACACGTGAAAAGATAAGCAAATCCAGCCGCAACAGCAAAACGCATTGCAATGTGATCGGCTGCCAAATGCCACTTACCCTTAAGTGTCATAAAGAAGTTGGTTAGTACCGTTAACACCGGCACCAACAAGAAAACACTCGAGATAACCGCAATGGCCTTCAAC
>CAYGPY010000270.1:0-4284 GCA_964351765.1 uncultured Vampirovibrionales bacterium | reverse complement strand
ACGCCTGCCTGTTGAGCCTGACTTGGCCCAGTTCCCGTATCCTCACTTGGATGAGTTAAACAACTACGAGCCAACGCGCATTGGGTACCTGCTTCCAAACAACGGATCCGATGAAACCTTAAACGCAATGGCCACCGTGGCAGCCTTTATCGGACAAAAAGCCAGCTGGCGTGAAATTGAACCTTATGTTGCCGACTCTAGTGACCTAAGTAGTTACGATAACCTTATTTTAGTCGGTACGCCTTCAGAGAATGGCGCCATCTCTTCCGTAAGCGGTGCCTTTGATGACGTTCGTTTATCAGGGTCTCAGTTTACCGATGCCAACGGCAGTGCCCTTCCTGATAACGTGGGTGTGCTTCAGTTAGTCCGTAACCCACGTCAACCTGCGAGTGCCATCTTAGTGGTATCAGGTAACGGCCCTGAAGGCGTGAAGAACGCAGCGAAGGTCTTGGCAGCCAATCCGTCTAACAAATTGTTAGCTGGATCGTCAGCCATTATTCGTGAGTACAATGCCGGTGAAGGCCACCCTTACCGTGCTTGGAAAGGCTTTGTTCAACGCTCTGGTGACAGCTTCCACGAGCTCGACATGCCAACACAAACCGCACGTGGTATTACCTCACTACCTATCTTTTATAAGCTCAAGCTAATGCCTGATTTATTTATGGGCGGCAAGAAAAAAGCCCGTGTTAAAGCGGTGTATAGTTATGCCTCTCAGTTGGCTCCCGATCAATCTAAATTAGAAGTGCTTTTAAACGGTAAGGCCCTTAAAAGCATTGCTCTGGACGATCCTAAAGGTAAAAACCTTGCGGAATTCACCTTTGATATTCCAACCGAAGAGCTCTTTAACTTCAACGATCTGGAGTTTAAATTCCACCTTTACCCTGACAAGTATGATGTGTGTCGTTTCACAACCGACGTTCACATTTGGGGCACCATTCACGACACAACCAGCATTGATATCCCGGGTGAAATCAAATCGGCTGTGCCTGATGTGGGTTTAATTAACGATGGTGGTTATCCGTTTACAGGTTATCAGGATCTCTCACAGGTGTCTGTGATTATGCCTGAGCAACCTAACACCAATGATTACAACTTGATGCTTCAGGTGATGAGTCGTTTGGGTCGTGAGTCCCAATCCTCACGAGGTATCAATGTATCAGCTTACCACGCCAACAGCATTGATGGTGATGCCCGCAGTAACAACCACCTTCTTATTATTGGTGGCAAGACCCGTAACGGTATTATTGCTGAATTTGATAGTAAGTTGCACCTTCTAACCGACAGCACTGGTAAAACACTTAAAGGTGTTGATGCCAAGCTGGCTCAGTTAGAATACAACGCCGAACAAGGTATTATTGAAGAACTAATGTCGCCTTGGAACAAGCAACGTGTGGCAATGGTTCTGACCAGTGAGTCCGAAACCGGCTTGGCTTACATCTCAAAGTTATTCCAAACGGACCGTTGGTTCTCCATGATCAAACCCGGTAACATTGCCGTTGTAAACGGTGACGGGCCTAAGAGCTTGATTGTGATGAAGCAAGGCGATGCACGATTCTTGCTTCCAAACGATTTTAAAGAAGGCTTTAAAATCCCACTGTGGGGTTGGATCATTCTTGGCTTCTTAGCTGTGATGGGTTTCTTCTCGGTGATTCGCTTCCTGTTTGGTAAGTAACAACCAGAGAAACATAAACTTTAAAAGGCGACTCCTTAAGTGAATCGCCTTTTTTGATCTCTAGATTAGCATTCCCCACCACGCTGTCTTTCTAGTAAAATAAAGGTCTTATGACTGACCAGCCAAACAATTCAACTGAAACTAAATCCAAACCCAGAAACGTGATGTCGGGGATGCGCCCTACGGGTAAGCTTCACCTTGGCCACTGGCTGGGTGTGCTAACAAATTGGGTAGAGCTTCAAGAGAAGTTCCAATGCTACTTTATGGTGGCAGACTGGCATGCCCTTACCACCAAGCGTGACGAATCTGAATCACTAAGTGAACGGATTCACGATATTGTTTTGGATTGGCTTGCCGTGGGCATTGATCCTGAAAAGGCTGTTATATACACGCAATCCTCGGTCACCGAAATTGCCGAATTACATCTCTTACTAAGCATGTTTACGCCCGTTAAATGGGTTGAAACCGATCCCACACTCAAAGACATGGTCGAGAACATGAAGGAACAAGGTAGCGATGCCTTGAACTATGGTTTACTGGGTTACCCTATATTGCAAACCGCTGATATTCTTTCAATGGGTGGCGAACTGGTTCCGGTTGGTAAAGATCAAGAAGCGCACTTAGAAATTTCTCGCTCCATTGCTAAACGTTTTAATCACGAAACCGGCACAAAAACATTTGCTCAACCCAAGCCGTTGTTTACCGATGTACCCTCATTAATTGGTTTGGATGGCCGTAAGATGAGCAAGTCTTATGACAATGCAATCCTGCTGAGTGACTCGGAAGATGACACACTCAAGCGAATTAAATCCGCGATGACCGACCCAGCTCGTATTCGTAAGGATGATGTGGGGAACCCTGATAACTGTACGGCTGTATTTCCTTACTATCATCTGTTTGCCAATGCGGATGACATTACGTTGGCCGCGGATGAATGCCGAACGGCCAGCCGAGGCTGTATGGATTGCAAAAAGATTTTGGCCGAACGCATTAACGAGAAACTTCGCCCGATTCGTGAACGCCGTGCTGTTTTTGCGAGTGACCCAGCTCAAGTAAACGCCATTATTGAAGCGGGCACACAAAAGGCACGCGCACGTTGTCAGCAAACATTGCATGATGTAAAAACAGCAATGAAGATGATGTAAAAACAGCAATGAAGATGATCTAACGCTATTGTAAAACGCTTCCAAAAGAGAAACAGCGTTCTCATAATAGGGACAAACGCTGCAGGGGGGGGACAACATGCAATTTACATTTTTTTTGAATTGGAAACGAGAACGATTTAATCGTTCTATAAATTAACCTGTGCCTGACAAACGCAGAACACAGGCTAATTAAACTTTATTTTTTATAAATCTGGTGTTAGGCGATACCCATCTGACCTAAGAACTGGGTAAACAATCCGAACAACTGCTGCATATTAATGCCGCCGCCTTGAGGTTGACCTAAAGCTTGTTGCTGACCGAAGCCTTGTGCCTGACCGAAACCACCGCCTAGTTGACCCACACTGGATACAGGAACGGTGCTTCCAAACAAGTTAGGCAATGTGCCATTAAAGACTTGTTCACCAAAGAAACCTGGGTTCGGATTCAGGCCACCACTCAGTAATCCCCCTCGGGAGAATTGTGAGAATGGATCAGACGGCTGACCGAATAAAAACGGATTAGGTTGCTGGAAACCTTGGAAACCGGCACCGCCTAAGAAAGGTGGAATACCTGTATAAGGTTGTCCAAAATCGATGGGTACTAACTGGTTGGATGAACCAAACAACAGCGAGTTAATGTCACCCGAACTTGCAGCAGGTCTACCTAAAAATTGTGCCGGTAATCCCGTAAACTGGGTAATGGCTGGAATACCAATAGACATTAGGAACATCTCCTTGTTAATAAATACAATTTAAACTCGTGTGGGGATTATGCTGCAGATACGTACTGTCGTGTGTTCAAATAATTGAAATAAATTTGTTCTAAACCTTAGCGTATGTCGTCGTTCTAAAAAAATTAAAGACGATGATCGTATACAGCTCGTGTTTACTGCTACATTTTTCCTCTACCAAAATAAAAACAATCAAAGGGGCTCGTTTGCGAAAAACGGCCCAATCGTTAATATTTATTTACAAAAAAACATTCTTAGTCAATACGCTTTTAAACGTAAACCCCTCTCAAATGGCGGTTTTAAAGACAATTAAAACCGGAGCTGATACACATCCTCTTGGCGTGTATCTTCAAAATCATACATCCCCATTGTCTGAGAACGGTACGTTTTTGACAGACCCTGTGCCTCAATCAGCTCCATCACCTGAGCTGAAAAACAAATACTATTATGGTGTGCATACCCTACCATACGACGACAACGGGCGAACCCGATTGATTGCGGTTCCGACTGTTCAAGCGCATGCATCGTGATTTTAAATGACGGTTGAGGGTCCATTGGACGCAGTGTGGTGTAAAACTCTTGAACGTTGCGCGCACCTGATGTTACAAACTCCAATGCTTCCTTCACGCCATTAAAGCGAAAAGTCGCACTATCAGCCGTACTATCAATCTCAGCTGAGCCATCAAAGCGATTACTATCAATAAGATGGTTACCCCCCGTTGGGCACGATACAAAGT
>CAYGPY010000269.1:0-4285 GCA_964351765.1 uncultured Vampirovibrionales bacterium | reverse complement strand
TATCGGTATCGTTCTGTGTATCCCGATCGTTGTCGGTATCCGTAGCGTTGTCGGTATCGGTATCGTTATCAGTATCCGTATCGTTGTCGGTATCTGTATCGTTATCAGTGTCCGTATCTGATCCTTCAGGAATAAACGAACTTAGATCAATTTCTTCACCCACACGAATCAAATCGGCATTTTGAATAAAGTTATTATCTGGATCAGCGAGAATCTCACCAATCAACATCGATTCATCACCAGGATTGTAATCATCATTCAGCTTAATAATGGCTTCCGAAATATCCCACAAGGTATCTCCAGCTTGTACTTCATACGCATTATTTCTGAAAAACTCAAGACCTTTTTCTTCAATATCAAATTGAATGGCATCTTCAACACTACTATGATCGCCACGTCGTTCGGTTCTGGTTTGTTCCCAGCCAGACACAAACGGATTTCCGTTATTCACATTTCCACTCATCACTTATTCTCCCTGTGGCTTGCACCACAATTTCTTCCATACAAACGTTTCCTACATCAATGCTTAAACAGCACGATAGAAACTTACACTTCACTCCGTACTTAAATAAAAACAATCATTGATTCCAAATTGATCAAGTGCTTAACATTTAGAAACAATTCAAGGTCAGCGTGTTCTTAAAACAGACGGTGTATAATGGTGGCTTAATGACTGAATTCAATCCACAATTATTGGAAGATGACGCCAAAAAGCGCCTTTTGGACGCCGGTGTTGTTGAGCAACTTAAAAAAGTGAGTGCCTACATTTGGGCCCTCAATGCCTACCCCGATCGTATTATTATTGCCGTGGATATTACTGAGAATAAAAACTTGGATTTTGAAAAGGTAGAAACACTAATTCAGTATGTTCTAAAAGATTTCAGCGACGAAGGCATCGAAATTGCCCTACGTAAACTCTCTATTAGAGAGCAATGCTGCTACGGAAACTGCAAAGGCTGCCTTAACGGGGATATAGAAACACACCCTGTCTGGATCGGTAAAAAGTTTAACTAATCTTGTTAGTCGTCAAAATGAGGCTTTACGTATTCAATGGCATCCACGTAAATTTGAATCAATGGGTGCTCGTTGGGATCTTTAACACCATTACTTCGATTGGTAATGCTAACCTGAGTTAAAGGCAAAAACTTACGGTCGTTATTCAGCGCGTCACTAAAGCGACGGCCTTCTTTACCCACACGTGGGGTGTGAATAAAGCCTTCAAACAAAAAGCTACGGGTCATAATGGTGGCTCGTAGTTTATCTGATTTTTGTTTTACCGCTTGTGATAAATTAGCGCTCACAACAGCTCGACCTCAAGAAAATTAACGTTTACTATTTACTTATTATAACGCTATTTACCGTATTAGGCATCGTCTATTGGTTTAGAAACCAAGCGATGATGATTATTTGTGGCAACGTCACCAAAGGAAGAAACAACGCTGTTTTCCACGATTTGGTTGTCTCCTTGAGTACCATCATTTCTGTATAGTCCGTTGAGGCACCCGCCATTAAAAAGGCCAAGCTATTACCTGGGGCCTGTGCCCGTATAAAGATATCGGCCGCAATAGGGACAGAACCTTCTGAGCAGACTTCAAGAATGGTGGCAAAAACCAGTGTTCCAACCAAGCCCAATAGCGTTGGACCAAAGTATGTTTGAAATACGGACGGATCCACAAAAGTACGAATTAAGCCGGCCAACACCACACTAAACATAATCCAGCGAACCACCATCGCAGACTCCGTCACGCCGGTGATAACTAACTCCCTAACGAGCCGCCACGAGAACTGAACTTGAGCCAATCGTGTTTTTGCATCCTCAAGAACGTTGTAGCTCGGATCATGGTCAGGCTGGTTTTTATTTTTAGCCAATACACCTTTAGCCACTAGGGCATTAAAAATCAACCCTGATACAAAGCCGATCACCATCGACACCAGTATAAATACAAGCACCCACGGCAAGCCAATCAAAGTAATTAAAATCAACGTTAATGAAAA
The DNA here is from genome assembly GCA_964351765.1 of uncultured Vampirovibrionales bacterium. GTDB lineage: Bacteria > Cyanobacteriota > Vampirovibrionia > Vampirovibrionales > Vampirovibrionaceae > CAYGPY01. The sequence goes on along the minus strand of CAYGPY010000269.1, from coordinate 2,290 downwards.
TGAGTTCCACGGACTAGTAATCAAAAATGCCATGACTTGACCTGTGCTTGCGCCACGCTCGTAAAGCTTGGCACCCACCATCAGAATTCCGTGGGAACACAAATCTAAAAAGAACCCAGCCAGCATTGCTCTAAAAACACCTTGTGCCGAATCACCTCGTCCCAATACGCCCATCACCATCTCTCTTGGGATTTTTGAAAGTAAGGCAATCGCAACCATACCCAACACAAGCCCCAACCACATTTTATTCACAAACTCATGGCTTGCTTGAGTAAACGTGAGGAGTTTCTCATTAACCGACGCATCAGACCCCATAAACACATAGAACAGGTAGCTCATTGCCACAATCGTTATTGATCCCCAAAGCAACCAGTCGATGCTTTTTTCTTCAGCATTACTCGTATCACAACACGATCCGGCTGATACAGGTTGAGGCTCTTTTTCTTTTTCTGGAGGGCAACAGTTCACAAGAAAGACGTTCTCCAATATCAGATAAATACAAAAACACCAATTACACTAAGTACGGTCCTATCTTACTCTCATTGTCAGTGTCAATCAATTCTACAGGTGTCTAAAACAGCACTGATTTCTTAAGATAAACCTAAAAACATAGTCAAAATCCGAAACCTCTTTCATAATAGAAGGGATGACACTCGATAGTAAAAAAAAGACAACCACAAAAAAAGCGGCCTTCAATCTTGAGGTGGCTCTTGCCAACTTGCCTACCGATCCCGGTGTGTACCGGATGTATGGTGCCAAAAACAAGCTGATTTATGTGGGCAAGGCAAAAAACTTACGTAATCGCGTGCGCAGCTACTTTCAAAAGGGTGCCGATCATTCACGTAAAGTGCGTGCGATGGTCAGTCATATCAAACGCTTTGATTATTTGGTGACAGACTCAGAAGTAGAAGCACTCATCTTAGAAGCCACGCTAATCAATCAACGTAAGCCCAAATACAATATTTTATTGCGCGATGATAAAAAATATCCTTGGATTGGCATTAGCGGTGAAGATTTCCCGCGTGTCTTCATCACTCGTTCGCCCGCGATGTCTCGTATTCAACACACCACCCCTGAAGAGGCCAAAGCGTGGAAGAAGCGACACAAACAAAAGAAAAATGCGCCTCATCTTGAAGAAGCCAAGGAAGAAAAAAAGCAGAACCGACGTCGTAAAACAAAGTTTTTTGGCCCCTACACGAACAGTGGTGATATGTACCGCATTCTCGAAGTCATTCGAACCCACTTTCCGCTTCGTCAACGCAAAAAACCCTTGTTTAAAAATCGCCCGTGTATGAACTATGACATTGGGGCCTGCCCCGGCCCGTGTCAAAACTTGGTTAGTGAGGATGAGTACAACGAAACGCTTGAACAGGTACAGCTCTTTTTAAAAGGACGGGTAGACAGCTTGCTTGATGTACTCGAAGGCGACATGCATCAAGCCAGTGAACATTTGCTGTTTGAACGTGCAGCCAAACTAAGAGACCGACACAAAGCTGTGGTACGCATTGCCGAAACGCAAAAAGTATTTTACGACAATGAATCTGCCAGTCAGGATATCTTATCCTACGCCTATAACGAGCGTCTTGTGGTCGTTCAAGTCCTCACCATTCGTCGAGGTAAGCTCACGTGGGGAAGCTCTCACGAACTACTTATCGATAACATGAGCACGCCAGAAGAAGCCTTTGAAAGCTACGTGAACCAACACGTTTTAAGCATGGAAGAAGAGGACATTCCTGATGAGATTATTCTTCCTCTTACATTGGCTGATGAACATGTTCTAACGACCTATTTGGCCGAAGGCTTTGAACACCCCGTATCGATTACGGTTCCCAAGTTAGGCACCAAGCTAGAATTACTGGATCTGGCAAAGAAGAATGCAAATGAAGCACTAAAACTAGCTCAACAACATGACACCGAACGCCAAAAACTAGACCCGACACCCGCGTTATTAGAACTGCAAGACGCACTTGAGCTAACGGAGCTACCGCTGCGTATTGAATGCTACGACATCAGCCATATGCAAGGAAGTCAAACCGTGGCCTCGATGGTGGTACTCACCAACGGCAGGCCCGATAAAAGCAGTTACAGGCGATTTAAAATTAACAGTACCGAAGGTAAACCCGATGATTTTACGAGTATGCACGAAGTGATTACACGTCGATTTTCAAAAGATGAAGATGATCCCAAATGGCCTCGCCCCGATTTAGTGATTGTGGATGGCGGTAAAGGCCAACTAAGTTCAGCGGTACAAGCATTAAAAGAATGCGGCATCACACCAAGCGAACAACCC
>CAYGPY010000268.1:0-4304 GCA_964351765.1 uncultured Vampirovibrionales bacterium | reverse complement strand
TTAGAGAGTGATTTGATTTTTATGACAACAGACATCAGTGTTGTTTACCCGCATAAAAATGCTGTTATTTATGATTTGAGCACCTTTGTGATGGGACGCATGAGTGCACCTGAGACCGTGACGAAGCTAACGTTAAACGGAAGTGTTGTTGATGTGTCGGCATTGGGATGCTTTGTGTGGCCTGTAAAACTGCACTATGGTGAGAATAATCTAACGTTAATTGTGCATCACAAAAACGGTCAAGAAGCGCAACATGTCCGCCACGTGCACGCGATGGAGCCGTATGCAACACTCACGTCGAGCTCAAAAATATGGTGTCGCCCCGAAACGTTTTTGCCCGCTGGAGAAATAACACTCTCGCCAAATACCTCGGTGGATGTTGCTGTGAGTGCTTTACCAAATGCTGAGGTGTCTTTAGAAATTGATGGCGTGGGAGTGTACCCGCTTCAGGAAAAAGTTGAGAAAACGGTCAGCGACCACACAGGGGAGTGGGTGGATCATCGTCGCATGATTTTTAATGAACCTCATTATGTGGCTCGAAAAATACCAACCAAGGGCTATTACGCCGGTGTCATTCCCCATTCCCCATCATGCGAGGTGGATGTCAAAATTCTTTTTTCAACAGTAACCGTGGTTGTCAAACATCAAGGGCAAACAAAACGCACACTACTAACCCCTGAACAAGCACGATTGGTTGTGTGGCGTGAGCCCAAGCCCGCCATGATTTTAAAGGACAATCCGATTACCCGTGTTTCGCCTCATTCTTCAGATCGATTAACCCCTCAGCGCGTTGGGACAACGGGTTGGGTAACACGGATGCAGGAAGGCTATGCTCGTTTCATAACGCACGCCTGCCAAACGTCGCCCTACTGGATACAGATGGATCATCTTGGCTTGGCCGATAAGCCTTATGAAACCAGAGATTGCGACAGTGAATTATTTGTTTTAAAAGAGATTGTCCAAGCACAAACCTTTGCCCCTGAACCTTATAATTCTCGCTACGTCTTAGCGTTATCGGGTAAGGCACTGCTGAGCTTGGATGCCCGTGAGAACGGTTTGCATCTGATATTAGAAAATACAAAAAACGCCATTGATACAACGCAACTGCACCCCGCCTTTTTGATAGATAAAAAAACCACGACGGATACTCGACTGGGCTTATTTATAAAACAACCGCGTTTGAGTGGTGTGGAGTATCAGTATGATGATCAAAATAATTTGCATTTGGTCTTAGACTCATTGCCTGAAACACCAAGTGACGTGGTGGTTCTGTTGGATGCTGGTCACGGTGGAGGTGAAAATGGATCGACTTCGTGTACGGGCTTGGCTGAAAAAACATTGAACTTAAAACTAACCAAACAACTTGAAAATAAATTAAAATCACTTGGCTTTAAAACGGCAATGACACGCACCAGCGATCAGTTTGTGGGCCTTGCCGATCGCCAGAAGAAAGCAAAACATACGCGCGCACACATTGTGCTGAGTGTGCATCACAATGCGTTGCCCGATGGTCGAGATCCCAGAGAACACAAGGGGGCCTGCACATTTTGGTATCATGGTATGAGCGAACCCTTAGCAAACGCGATGCAATCGTCGATGACTTCAATGAAAGACGTGAACGATTACGGCACGTTTTATCAGAATTTTGCGCTACCCCGTGTGCTATGTTCGCAATCGGTGTTGCTTGAGGTGGGCTTCTTTACCTCCCCTCAAGAGTTTGAGCGGGTGACCACACCGGAGTTTCAATCCCAATGGGTTGAATCGGTCAGCCAAGCACTACTAAGATATGTTACAGCTTAGGGGTAAATACCGAGTTAATTATCAATTTGATTGCTTGAGCGACTTCATTCATACAGCAAGAACAAAACTGTTATTAATGGAGAAACTTAAAATGAACATTCAATTTGGTGCTCAATACAACTTATCGCGTCCAAGTGCGAGAGCTAACGTTTCGGGTTTGTTGCCCTCTGCTGAAGATACAGCTCGTGTTGCCAATGCGTTTAAGAAGTCCCTTGAAAGACAAAATGCCAGTGGCCCTGATTCTCAAAGAGCAGTATTAGTATTAACGAGCCGGGCTGATGAATTAAAACAAGCAGGCTTAGAGCAAACGGGTTGGGATTCGACTCAGACGTTGGATATCCCTGAGTTAAAGGATCGCGATGTTATTTTGACACAAGACGATGTGGCTCAGTTTTATTCTGATAAGGCTGTTTTTGATGGGCTTGGCTTAACCCAAGAATATATCGAAGGCTTAAAAGATAACGGAATAACACTGAACCCTCAACAGGCTTTGTCCGATATTCTTTAAGACAGAAAATAGATTTTCATTATGGAGAAACTTAAAATGAACATTCAATTTGGTGCTCAATATAATATTGTTAATTCAGCGGGTCGTAGACAAACGACAGAGCCACGTCAACCAGATACTAGTGTTACAGCGGGTATTGCGCGAGGTCTTAAACTAATGCTGGGTAGGCAAGGTATGGCAGATGCATCGTTTAATTCTGACGTTGTTGTGCTAACCAAACAACCGGATGAATTGCACGCTGCATTGTCAGAAAAAGGAATGACAGGCGTTCAGGCTTTTGAAGCGCCATTGTTAGAGGGCATGGATATTGTGTTAACTCAGGAAGATGCTAAGAACTTTGAGTTGGAATGGCAGGCTTTTTCTTCATTAGGCTTAGACAAGCCTTTTTCTGATGCTGTGGTGGCCAATGTGAATGCAAAAACGATTGATTTATTTAACCCACTACCAATGCGATGAATTAAATAAAAAGGTGAATGCTAAACGTTTACCACTGGTTTAGCAATATCGTCGCGCAACACTTTTCCTGCAAAGCCTACCTGCTCACAAAGTTGGTAGGCTTTTTGGCGAGCCTCATCCACACTGCCACCTAAAGCCACAGCGTTAATCACCCGCCCGCCATCGGTGACAATGGTGTTGGGATTCATGCGCTTGGTGCCTGCGTGAATCAACCAAGAGGCGTCAGGCATCGTACCGGATTCGGGGAGGTTCAAGGGCTTTCCTTTATCATAGGCGCTTGGGTAGCCCTCGCTCACCATCACCACGGTAACGGCACTGGCGGGTTTAAATTTAAACCCGTTTTGAAAGGCCGATAAATCCCCTTTGGCTGAAGCGATTAAGACATCCACTAAATCCTCATCCAGTAACGGAAGCACCACTTGTGTCTCAGGGTCCCCAAAGCGCACGTTGAATTCCACCACGCTTGGGTTGCCTTGCTGATCCACCATTAAGCCCGCATACAAAACGCCCCTATAATCCAAACCCCGTTCTTGTAGGGTCGCCATCATTGGGTTTAATACTTCAGTCTGTACTCGCTTTAAGAGCGCTTCATCTGCCAACGGCACGGGCGCATAAGCCCCCATCCCGCCTGTGTTGGGGGCATCGGGTTGACTGTTGAGGCGTTTAAAATCTTGAGCGCCAATCAAAGGAATCGCTTGCTTGCCGTCACACAAGGCTAAAACAGAAAGCTCCTCGCCTTCTAAAAAGCCCTCTAATACCACGGTCATGTTTTTGGTAAAGGCTTTGTTAATGGCCTCAATGGCGGTGTTTTTATTCTCGGTAACCGTCACGCCTTTTCCCGCTGCCAAGCCATCTTCTTTAATCACGTACGGCGCATCAAAATCGTCTAAGGCTTTTAGCGCATCGGCTTGGGTGGTCGCGTGTACATATTTTGCGGTGGGTACACCGGCGGCTTCCATCATTTCTTTAGCAAAGCGCTTACTGGCTTCGAGTTTGGCACAAGCTTTGTTGGGGCCAAAGGCAAGCATGTTGTTTTTGGTGAACATGTCGACAAGCCCATCAGCCAAAGGCGCTTCGGGGCCAATAATGGTTAGATCGATGCCTTCGCGCTTGGCAAAGAGCAACAATCCTTGAGTGTCGTTTTCTTGAATATCCAAACGCTGAACCGGATAGTCATCCGAGTTCATCCCCGGATTACCGGGGGCCGCATACAGTTCGGGCTGATGCTTACTTTGGCTAAGTTGCTTGATAAGGGCATGCTCACGCCCGCCACGGCCAATCACCATTATCTTCATTGTGTATGTCCTGCTTTAATTAATGTTTCAATGTGGGCTTCAAGCTCACTGAGTGAGCCGTTGTTATGAATGACGATATCCCAGTCATCTGGAGCGATACCGTCCAGTTCGCATTCGGTGGGGTCGGTTTCACTTACTAAGGTACCACGGCTTGCTCGACGATCGCGAGTTGCTTCCACTCGAATCAGTAAACCACCGTGGGCTCTAATAAAATCATATTCGCGTTGCAACCGTACATCGGAGAT
>CAYGPY010000267.1:0-4307 GCA_964351765.1 uncultured Vampirovibrionales bacterium | reverse complement strand
GTTTCAATATCAATGGATAACACGCCGGATTTTTTAATATCAACCATAATCTGGTTTAATTCTTTTTCACCGGTAATCACTCGGTGTGGGACACGCAACACTTCAGACATCGCGCCAACAGGCGACCCCGCTTGAGTTTCTACAACACCCCCATCTGTTTCTTTTGTGGCTGGAGTGCTCGTACCTTCTGTGATTTCCGTCCGTAGGGCCACGCGTTCGGCCTCTGATAAAAACGGTGCCAACACCAAAGGAGCCTGTCTTATAAATTGCTTAAATTCACACCGCTCAAAAAAGCCAGTCACAGCATTAAGATCAGGAATAACTAAATCACAATCATCAAAATTAACATCTAGCACCACGTCTTTTTTAATGGTTGCAAGCTCTTTACTTAAAAAGGCGATATCTTTGCCGTCGGTTAATTTCTCTAGCATTTTATTTTTAGGTAGCTCGTCAAGATGCTCATAAAGCCCTTCAACGGTTTCATACTGGCTTAAAAACTTTACGGCTGTTTTTTCACCCACGCCCCGAATACCCGGAATATTATCTGAGGTATCGCCACGCAAGCCTTTATAGTCGATCACTTGATATGGCCACACACCTAATTTATCGTAGACGGCTTGACTGTCATAAACCTTTAAGCCTTCACGCGGTGAACGCGATGGAATGAGAATTTCAACACGGCCATTGTGGCCATGTTTTTTAGGATCAAGATCGTGTACTAACTGAAACGAATCTTGATCACCGGTTAAAATACGCACAGTCCACTTTTCATTAAACGCTTTTTCAGATAAGGTTCCAATCACATCATCGGCTTCAAAGCCTTTTTTCTCATAGATAGGAATCCCCAAAACCTCAACGCTCTCACGAATCAAGTCCATTTGATCGCGTAAGTCATCAGGCATCGATTCGCGATTGGCTTTGTATTCGGAATACATCTCATTGCGAAACGTGACACGTCCCACATCAAAGGACACCGCAATCGCATCAGGCTTGGTGGTTTGAAGCAGGGAAAACACGGCAGACATAAACCCATACACGGCCCACGTGGGAACCCCTTTTGAGGTTTTCATCGCTGTGCGCTCTAAGGCAAAATACATCCGGTAGGCCAGTGCATGGCCATCAATTAACACCAGTGTTTTTGGATCGGTCGAATTCATTGTGCCTTGTTTGCTCATCGTCTCTGTACTTTCTGTTTCTATATTTACTGCTGCTCTCTGGGATGTGGATGTGGTCATTGTATCTCTCTTCTTTATCTCAATCTGTATAAAATTTTTAACACCAATTTATTTAACGCGACGAACCTGATTCCCTGGCAAGGTTTCAGCCCAACCTTCTAGTTCTAACATCATCAATGCGTTCTGCACCGTTGAAGTCGTCACATCACTCTTTAAATCACACTTGCCTAATGCTGCCATCACCTCATCTAAAAGCTGAGGGGTTGTACTCATCACCTGATACAAATGGCGCGTTAATTCATCCCAAGCCGGATCACCTAAAACCTCTTTTTTAGACGGGTGTGTGTCTTGCGGAGATTCTAAATCCAAGGTGGATTGCGTTTCTTCAAAGGTTTCTTCGGACTTCTTATTGGGTAACCAATCTAAATCTTCAAGCACTTCTCGGGCTGAAATAATCGGCATCGCGCCTTGTTTAATTAATTGGATAGGCCCATGGGATACAGTGCTATGAATATCACCCGGCACAGCATACACATACCGACCCTCTTCAGCACCCAGTCGAGCCGTGATCAACGCACCACTTTTAACAGGGCCTTCAACCACCACAATACCGTGTGATAGCCCAGCCACAATACGATTTCGCTCAGGAAAGGTGTATCGCGTAGGTTTGGTTTGCAGAGGATACTCACTCATTAAAAAGCCGCCGGCTTCGACAATGGCCTCAGCTAAATCGGCATGATGACTCGGAAAAATTGTATCCAGTCCACATCCAAACACGGCAATGGTAGGTAACTGCTGACGCAATGCTTCTCGGTGTGCTTCAGCATCAATCCCTTCAGCCAAACCACTAATAATTGAAACAGGCTTGCTTACTTGGTATTGACGCAATTCTCGCACAAGTTCTCGTGTAACCTGGCGCCCATACTCACTGCAAGATCGTGTCCCTACAAAAGCCAAAGCACGTTGAGTATAAGCATGCAATCGCTCAAACGTTTCTGGCTCATTAAACTTGCTTTTAATAAATAATAATGTGGGTGCATTAAAAATACTTGCCAGTTGCTCTGGGTACTCTGGCTGATGAATACCTATTAATTGGATTCCTTGCAACCCATAGCGTTTCACATCCAGTTCATAGAGTTCTGGATTATAATTGCTAAAATGCTTTTTCATCAAAGCAACGTGAGCTTGCTTAACCCCCTTAAGACGTTCATCATCTTGATGAATTTCAAAAAAAGCATCTCGTTTTCCAGCATCCAACATCGCTTCTTTTAACTCGAAAAAACCACCAGCAACCGCCATCACCTTATTTTTAAACAAAGAACTCACTTTGAGTAAGCCCAACGCCATCAAAAAAGCCTTGTCACTCAATGTCATTTCAGACATTGTTGAAGAAGATAATGCATCCTGATTTTTTACTTGATTTTCAATGGTAGTATTACTCATTCCCTACGATCCTTGATTGGTGTCTAACACCCTCAAGCTTAGCAAAAGCATATAACAGCTTCCACAGAAACACGGTAAGCTGTAACGTTTGGATGCAAACTCAATTTAAACTGTCATGTTTAATCTGTGTTAATGCTATGATAGAGCCACTTAGAACCCCATTGCTAGGAGATCTTTTCCAATGAGCACCACGCCTGACAACGACAAACAACCCTACCCATCAATTTCACCCTACTTAAATGAAAAACTGGTGGTCATTGCTGGGCCCTGTGTCTTAGAAGACAACGATGGCGAAAACAACCGTATTGCAGCGCGTTATTTAAAAGAAGCTGTCTCAGGCTTAGAAAACGAGGTTGATTTTTACTTCAAAAGCTCGTTTGATAAAGCCAACCGCACCTCAGTAGAGGCCTATCGTGGTCCTGGCCTAGAGGAAGGGTGTCGCATTCTAAAAGAAATCAAAGACGAACTGGGTGTAAAAATCCTGACTGATATTCATGAACCCCATCAAGCAGCTCCTGTGGCCGACGTTGTGGACATGCTCCAAATTCCTGCCTTCTTATGTCGCCAAACCGATCTATTGGTGGAATCCGGCAAGACCAAGAAGCCTGTTAATGTAAAAAAAGGCCAGTTTATGTCGCCTCAGGATATGGTGCATGCGGTGAATAAAATCAAATCCACCGGCAATAACAATATCTATGTTACTGAGCGTGGCAACTCCTTTGGCTACAACACACTTGTAGTTGATATGCGCAGTATCCCTATTACACAAGGCATGGGTGTGCCCCTTATTTTTGACGCCACTCACAGTGTGCAAATCCCAGGTGGCCAAGGAAGCTCCTCTGGGGGTAAACGTGAATTTGCCCCAATGCTAGCCCGCTCTGCCGTTGCCGCAGGATGCAGTGGACTATTCTTTGAAACCCACCCCAACCCCGACAAAGCCCTTAGTGATGGCCCTAATATGCTCCCTCTTGAATGGGTTCGTGAGTTCTTAGAATCAATGCTCGCCATTCGAAAAGTCCTTCGTGAAACAAACGGTGTGTGCTTAAGCAAAAAAGAAGCCGAGCTTGTCTAACAAAGGAGCTTATCAGCCGTTGATCTAAAATGTAATTAGTTTTGAACAGGTGGTATAAAACCTTGTACAAAACCCGTGATCAGATCTTAGGGACAGGTTTAACATCACAGCCGTAACAGAAAATACCTGTTCAAATCCCAATTACTCGATCACACCCCCTAAACATCTTTTATACAACCTAAAACCTTCTTATACCGGACGCTTAACTCAGTTTTATACAGGTTTAACACGACACTATTATTAACTACTATTTTATTTTAAATAATTACCCCCTAAAGGGAATCTATTTAGAGAGAGATTTATTAATCCCATTGGTTTGAAATAAAAGATTAGAGTTAAGTGTTTTTATTTGATATTCAAATTTAAAAATAAATTCCCCGCTTTTACAAGTGTAATATACTCTTTGCTGGATTTGCTATCGAACACATAAGAGCCCCAAAAACCATGTAAACACTCTGTCATCATGCTTGATACAGCTCTTGGGTTTCAAGTAACATAGTTACCACATGCATTTGCAGAGTATTGGTTTTGTTTATTGTCAGATTATCTGCATCATAAAAAACCGGTAACAACAGCGTTTTTATGATTTAATAAACAAATCAAACAAGGTATTAATG
>CAYGPY010000266.1:0-4314 GCA_964351765.1 uncultured Vampirovibrionales bacterium | reverse complement strand
AAATTAGAGCCACGACCTTACTGTGGGCTACTGGGGTGAAGTTTTTAAATTTTTTTATGCCACGTTTTGCCTAGATTTTAGTGTTGGCTAGGCTGTTTAGGATGTTTAGATTTAGCTCTGGTGAGAGTAATCCTAGGGTGTTGTTGCCTGCAAAGTGTTTTAATAGTGCTTTGCTTAGTTTGGCTGAGGGTTGTTTGCTAAAAAACCATAGGCTTTTGGCTAGCTGTAAAAATAGTGGGAGTGAGGCCGTCATGTTTTGGGTGATGGTTTTTAGTTTACTCGCCTCTTGCAACGATCGGATGCCGTGGCTTCCGCTTCCGTGGCCATTGCCACTGGCTTTGTGGCCTTGCCACGCCAAGTGCGGCCATGCGTAGTTCACGGCGGCAATATCATTTTGAGCTACCAAGCCCACATCAAGTTGGTTGGCTGCCTGCCACGTGTCTTTGCCATTGCCATACACATTGGCGGTTAATCCAAAGGATGTTGCGTTGGCTAGTGTAATGGCGTCGTCGTTTGAGGCGACTGAATAAACACACAACACAGGGCCAAAGGCTTCGTGTTGATAGATGTCTGCTGATTCAGGAATGTTGGTAAGCACCGTGGGTTCAAAATAACAACCGCTTTCATAGAATGGTCCACTGAGTCGGTTGCCACCAGTAAGGCACGTTGCGCCTTTTGTTAGGGCGTCATTAACGAGTGCTTCGATGCCGTCACATTGCTTTTTAGAAATAACGGGGCCGATATGACACGTTGGATCTGAGGGCGGACCGACTTTAAGTTGAGTGACTTTAGCGAGGAGGCTTTTTACCGTGGCGTCATAATGAGACTGATGCACGATAAGGCGTTTACTGGCGCCACACGCTTGCCCCGCGTTCATAAATCGACTCCATAGCACGGCGCTCGTAATACTATCAATGCGATTCTTGTTCACGCTGTCCAACATGATTAGGGCATCATTACCGCCCAATTCAGCACTGATGCCAATGTTCTTTTCGGCAGCGAGGCGAGAGAGTTTTTGCCCGACGGCTGAACTTCCTGTAAAAATAATGTAGTCGATATCGCCTTCAGAAAGTGCTTTTCCTGTGGAACCATCTCCGGTTAAGCATTGAATAACATCGGGATTTAAACCGGCTGACTTGAGTGCACTTTGAAACAGCCCGACTGTGGCGATACCTGTTTCAGGCGTGAGTTCACTGGGTTTTAAGATGACGGTATTTCCAGCCATTAATGCTGTACAAATGCCACTAACGGCAATGGCCAAGGGGAAGTTCCAAGGCGAAATCACCGCACATACACCACGAGGTTCATATAATTCCCAGTGCAGGCGACCCATCATTGTGGATTTATCAACACCCAACCAGCGTGGTGAGAGTGCTTTTTTACCGTTGCTGGCCACGTAGTCTAAGATATTAATTGCACCCGCCAGATCAGACTCATAGGCTTCTCGAATCGGCTTGCCTGTTTCTTGGCTAATTAAACTAGCAAGACTTTCCGCATTCTCTTTAATCGCCGCACTCACATTCAAAAGCACTCTTTTGCGCTGCTCAAAAGACGTTAAGGCCCAGTTTTGCCGAGCTTTTTTTGCTGTTGCTATCGCTTTGATGGCTTGTTCTTTGGTGCTGATGGGATAGTCGTCCAAGGTCTCGCCGGTGACGGGACTTATCTTTTTGAATGTGGATTGCGTTGCGGTGGTCATTTTGGATGCCTATCTGATTTATAAACGATGCGGTTGCCGAATCTATAGAAGTAATCAGTGTAACTGAAAGGCATTGGACTGACGATAATTTTGCTACTCTGCTGGCCTGAATATGTAAAAAGAAATTAAGTGATTTTATTGAAGTTTGCCTTTCTGCTGCCGATAACAACTATAGAGATGCATTTGAGATCGATTTGCTATGTTGAACGATAAACATCTGTTTTGCTAAAACGCTAAACCTGATTAAGCTATCCATAGCCACGTATAAGTATCTCTGTACCCCCTTCATTTGAGCCCCTCTAAACACCTATCCTATTTAAGGAGTAGATAATATGCAAATTGGTAAAGTTTTAAAGCAAGTACAGTTCAATATTCTGCAAGAGTCCGGTATTGCTGTAACCCCTGAGCAACTTGGTCTTAAAGCCAGTGAAGTTAGCTCACCGTTTAATAGCTTTTTAGGTGGTAACACGGCACAAAGTATTGGTAGTTTTGGCAGTAATATTTCCTCATTACCTGAACCCCCAACACCGCCTGAAGATGCCTCAGACGCCACAGCGCAAGCGAAATTTAATGAAGAAATGTTGGCCTATAACCAACAGATGTACGCCTATAACCAGCGTATGATGGGCCTAATGATGAATCAATTCCAGCAAATGCAACAGTTATCATTGAGAAACCAGAGTAATGGGTCAAACAGTTCTAGCTCTAGTTCATTCTCAACACTTGATAGCTCCGTATCGGGTATTGGCGGTATTTTAGGCTAAGTAGATTATCGATTTATTATTAAAAAGCGTTATGATAGAAGAAGACACACACTAGTTGGGAGAATAACTATGCTAAATTCAAAAGTGATTGCAGCATGTTTACTAAGCACAATGGTAGGCGCCGCTATGGCCGTGATACCTGTATTTGCTGGTGAACGGGTTGATGTTACAGGTATGGCCTTTACGGATATGAAAACCTTTGATGTGGAAGCATTCCACGGCCCCATGAATGCCGAAGACACCCCTGTACGTCCTGAAATTGGGTTGTTTGTGGCTGAAGAATTGAGAAAAAGCGAGGATTTTAAATTCTCTGCCAATGGCGATGGCCGAATCCACCTGAGTTGCTGGGGCATTAATTGCCCACGTGTTCGTATTGAAGTGACCGAAGGCCGTCATGGTCCTGTTGTTTGGAAAGGCTCTGTTGCATCCAACAATATCCCGTTTGCTCACTATTACCAAAGTCAGCGTAAATCTCATAAAGTGGCTAAAAGCATTGTTCGTAAAATTGAGAACGCACAGATGGAAGAACTGAAAAAACAGCAGCGTGTTGTGCTTAAAAATACCGAACCCACCTCAACGGCTGATGTTTCAACATCAGCTCGCATTGATGTGGATAGCAATGTACATAATGTCTCTAATCCCTAACTCATCGTTGCACGAGACATTGTTTTTAAGTTAAGTTTAAAACATTAAAAAACCCCGTTTACCAAATAAGTAAGCGGGGTTTTTATCGTTAAGTATGCTTTTAATTCTCTTGCACCATCACCAATAGTTTTTGTTCGGGCTTGAGTACAGGTGGGTTTTCAATGGTGTAAGGCATCAGTCGACCTGTGGTATCAATCACAAAGAGGGGCAGTGGCGGTGCGGTGTACTCTTTGTTTAAGGTCTCTAGCTCGAACTCTTTATCGATTTCGATGGTTAAGATTTTACTGTTTTGCTGATACAAGGACGTAATCATCTGGAAGTTGGCATCATCGCGAAATACTTTTTTACCTTGCAATTGCATTGGCACATGGTCTACGCCAAGCTGATCACGCTTGATTTGCGTTGACGGTAATTGGTAGACTTCTTCCTTGCCAAAGGTATCAATCATATGCAGTGCGGCGAGGGTATTAACACGATTATTGGGTGTTGCAGCCAATAGATGACCAATATCGGTTAGATCGGCTTCATCGACAAAATAATCGGTCAGGACATCACCATAATAAGTTTCAATGTCATCCTTACGGGCATTCATAATGTTAATCAGGTTGGTGTCGGCCAACACCACACGAAACTCAAGCTCTTTAAGGGCTATGGCTACAGCCCGACTCCAAGGATGGGCACCGACAATCAATAAGCCTTGAGGGTTACCCGTAATACCCAGCATATTGGCCACAGGAATGGCCGCCAAGCTACAGAAGGTAACTGTGGCTAGGATAACGAGGAAAACCATCGGAACAAGCTTCTCCGTACCCGCAAAGCCCCGTTCGGCAAGCTCAAGAGCAAACACGGCAGAGATAGAGGCCGCCACAATACCACGAGGGGCCAAGAAGGAAAGAAAGGCAATTTCATTCCAAGCTAAGTTGGATTTAAAGCTCGACACAATAACCGAGATAGGACGCACCACTAAGATAAGAACAAGCATAAACCACGCACTGTTCCAGCCCAGTAAGCGTAAGTCTTGAATGTCCAGACGTGCTGCTAATAAAATAAATAAGGTACTTAAAAGCAATAAACGCAGGTTTTCTTTAAATTCAACAATATGTCGAATATCAGCAATGCGTTGGTTGGCCAGCGTGATACCCATTACCGTAACAGCCACAAAGCCAGAATCGTTCTGAAGGATGTTTGACAAGGTAAAGACACCAACAA
>CAYGPY010000265.1:0-4353 GCA_964351765.1 uncultured Vampirovibrionales bacterium | reverse complement strand
GTGTAGATCGTTATAAGTTGGACAAGGCTGAAGGACATCCACAAGTGCCATCCCTTTGTGCTCAATGGCGGCCTTAAGTGTGGCCTTTAAGTGTTTTTGATCAAAGGAGTAACTACGGGCAATAAAAGTATACCCACTTGATAGGGCCAAGGTAACGGGGTTAATGCCAGCTTGCGGGTTGGGTAGTTTTAATGATTTAGGTTGTGCGCCTTGAGCCAATGTGGGTGAGGCTTGGCCTTTGGTTAAGCCATACACTTCGTTGTTAAAGACAACGTAAGTCATATCCAAGTTGCGTCGGCCTGCGTGTACAAAGTGCCCTGCACCAATGCCGTAACCATCGCCATCGCCACCCACAGCCATGACGGTCATATTAGGATTAGCCAGTTTTGCCCCAGCAGCAAAAGCCAGTACTCTACCGTGTAAGGTATGAGCGCCATAGGTTTGCAGGTAGTGACTGGTTTTCCCACTACAGCCTACGCCACTAAAAAAGTAGGTTTCCCAAGGTTTTAAACCCAGTTCGGCAATAGCGGATTGAGCCGCTGCGGTGATTCCAAAGTCGCCACAACCAACACACCAATCCGGAGCGTGATCCGATCGGAGGAAGGAATTCTTAAGGGGAGTGTCCAGCTTGGTTGGCATGTGTGCCGATTGTTGCACTGCTTTAGAGGCCATAGGTTAGTACCACCTTTTTGCTTTGTTTTTGATGTACTTCAGTAAGGGCGGACACCATCTCGGTTTCCGACATCGGACGACCTGTCCATTTCAAGATTTCATGTTCAATAGGAATGCACGTGCGCATTTGAATAAGTTGCCCCATCAGGCCACCATAATTGTTTTCAATATTCACAACCCGCTTGGCCTTACTCAGTACTTCTTTTACTTTATCAGTAGGGAAGGGGTTGGCCATTCGAATTTGCAAAAAGTTAACGCTGAAATCGCCTTGCTCATTGATGACTCGCATCGCATCGAGAATCGCACCCTTGGTGGTGCCCCAGCTCACAACGGTTAAATCAGCATCCTCATCGCCATAAAAGCGCCACTGATAATAATCTTTAATCTCTTCACTAGCCATATCTAGCTTTTCCATACGAGCTTGATGCATTGGTACTCGAACCACAGGGTCTTCAGTAATATGGCCCCATTCATCACTCTCATCACCGGTTAGCCAATGGATGCGCCCCGGTGTGCCAGCTAAAGCACGAGGGGAGATAATGCCCTTGTTTTTATTGAAGCGAGGAAATTTGGTCAATCCGGTTTCGGGACTTGTTTCATCATAGGTATCAGGCGCACCAATAATATCGCCCCGTTCAATCACAAGGTCACTATTATCAAAGTCAGGTACGCACATGGTGTTGTTGGCTACCGATCGATCACTTAGAACAATCACCACGGTTTGGTATTTTTCGGCAATGTTAAAGGATTCAAAGCTATCATAATACTGCTCTTCCACATCACCTGGAAGCATCACAATCTTAGGGTATTCACCGTGACCTGTGTGTAGGGCAAACAGTAAATCGCCTTGCTCTTGGCGTGTGGGTAAGCCTGTAGAAGGCCCGCCACGCTGGTAATTAAAGACAACAATAGGCACTTCATTAATGCCAGCCCAGCCCATACCTTCACTCATCAAGCAAAAACCGGGACCGCTGGTACTTGTTGAAGCTCGAACGCCAGTAGTGGCAGCACTAATGGCGGAGTTGATTGCCGCGAGTTCATCTTCGCATTGCACGACTTCCACACCATACTGAGGGAAGCCTTCTAGGAAGACGCATTCATCCACAGCGGGTGTAATGGAGTAATACGTCTGGATACGGCAGCCGGCTTTGATTTTAGCAATGGCCGTGGTTTGGTTGCCGTTAATCAGTAAACGAGAATCCACCTCTGGTTTTTCGGGAGCCTCAAGTTTATAGGCGAACTTATCAAAGTCAGGATGCTTTGAAATCACTTCATAACCTAGCTCACACGCCATCACGTTCATGTCAACGAGGCTTTTTTTCTTGTCACTAAAGATGTTATTGAGTGCTGATTCAATGGCCGACAACGGAATACCCGAAAGCGCACACGAGGCGGCAACGGCAATGGCGTTTTTAACGATGCTGATTTGCGTGGCCGTTTTGCCGAACTTTTCGCCGACTTGGGTTAAAATTTGATCAAATTTAATCGGAAATTTGAGAATGTGCTTGCCACCGTCAACAAAATCTAGATCATCGGGATTCGTAAAGTTGGGGTCATAGACAAAGGCACCGTCTTTCATTAGTTCAAAGGCATGGTATTCAGCCGTAGAGGGTTCAAAGGTGGCCAGCAGGTTTACTGGATCCACGTGCGAGAGAACCGGATCGTTCTTGACACGGATCTGAAAATAGCTATGTTTGCCTTTAATATTAGAGTGATACTCCCGACGGCCATACACCCAATAGCCAGCAACCGCTGCTGCACGGGCATATAAGGTAGCCGAAGAATCAACCCCCGTGCCCTGGGGTCCACCAATCATCCAGCAAAAATCCCGACATCCCTGCCCGCTGTTAGAACTACTCATATCACTCTCACTCTTTCATACTTATTGATGCGTATACCCTCTATTATACGCCCGCTTTTAGCATGTGGTAAGAGGTAATGATAGGTGCTTTAGGAAGGTTGTTTTACCCCTCTGTTTTTGGGATGATGAGACCCTGAAACAGCTGTCTTTCACACAGGAGAACTGCTATTATGACCACCACATTAAATGTAGGCGTTGTTGGTGCCGGTTACTGGGGCCCTAACTTAATTCGTAACTTTTATGAGAACGAATCGGTGACCTTGAGCCACGTTTGTGACTTGGATGCCGGTAAGCTGGCTAAAATTGCCAAGCGCTACCCTACGGTTACCACCATTACTGATTTTGCCTTGATGCTAGAAAATGCAGATTTGCAAGCCGTGGTCATTGCCACTCCTGTGCACACGCATTATCCGTTGGCCAAGCAAGCCTTATTGGCGGGTAAGCACGTGTTGGTTGAAAAGCCGATGTGTATGAACACCGATGAGTGCCGAGAGTTGATTGCTTTAGCCAGTGAGCGAAATCTCACGCTGATGGTGGACCATACGTTTGTTTACCACGGGGCGGTTCAGCGCATTAAGGACGAAATTGATGGTGGCACCCTTGGTGATGTGCTTTATTTTGATTCGGTGCGGATCAATCTGGGTTTGTTCCAAAGCGATATCAACGTGGTGTGGGATTTGGCCCCGCATGATTTATCGATTATGGATTATCTGATTGGTAAGAATCCCGTCAGCATTCACGCCACAGGAGCCTGCCATGCGGGCAATGGTATTGAAGATATTGCTTATATCACCGTGACGTTTGAAGATAATGTGATAGCGCATTTTAATGTCAGTTGGCTCTCACCCGTAAAAGTGCGTCAGATTTTAGTGGGTGGTACCAAAAAGATGATCGTGTACGATGACTTGGAGCCGATGGAAAAAATTCGTATTTACGATAAAGGTATTACCGTAGGGCAACCGCAAACCGATGAAGAGCGCTATGCGAATCTGGTGGGCTATCGTGTGGGCGATATGATGGCGCCAAAATTGGATTTAACCGAAGCGCTTAAGGCTGAAGTTGCTCACTTTGTGGATTGTTGTTTGAATAGCAAGCGTCCTCTCACTGATGGTGAAGCTGGATTGCGTGTGGTGCAAATTTTAGAGGCTGCTAATAAGGCCATCAAAACAGGCGAAGTGCAGATGCTCGATCGTGTGATTTGTGTTGATCGGGAGCCCGTGTCATGACGTATCCATCAGGGCCACTTCAAAAAATTGCTGCCGATGTGGTGGTGGGTAAGGATTCTAAAATCTATGATTTTGTGAATCTCTATGGCTGTACGATCGGTGATGATACTAAGATTGGCACCTTTGTCGAAATTCAGAAAAATGCGTGTATTGGTAGTCATTGTAAAATTCAAAGTCACACGTTTATTTGTGAAGGCGTGACCATTGAAGACAATGTGTTTGTGGGTCACGGTGTGATGTTTATTAATGATCCGCATCCACGCTCGGTAAATGAAGACGGCAGCATGCAGACCGAAACCGATTGGAAAGTCTACGAGACACGAATCAAAAAAGGCGCTTCAATTGGATCGAATGCCACGATTTTGTGTAACGTGACCATTGGCGAAAATGCCTTGGTGGGTGCCGGTGCCGTGGTGACCAAAGATGTTCCCGATAATGCGGTTGTTGCGGGGAATCCAGCAAAAGTGATTCGCCAACACGCAAAGGTATAATAAAAATGAAACTCATTTATTAAAAACAGGGATTAAAATATTTGGAAATGAAGAACAAAAAAATTCTGGTTACTGGTGGTGGTGGCTTTATTGGCAGTAATCT
>CAYGPY010000264.1:0-4411 GCA_964351765.1 uncultured Vampirovibrionales bacterium | reverse complement strand
CGAGGAGCCCGTTTGCTTGCCTGTTGAGGTTATCGGGTAGTTTATCAAAGTGATTAAACCTTTTTAGTTTATAAAAATCAGACTTAAACGTTTTAACC
Source organism: uncultured Vampirovibrionales bacterium (assembly GCA_964351765.1). Classification (GTDB taxonomy): domain Bacteria; phylum Cyanobacteriota; class Vampirovibrionia; order Vampirovibrionales; family Vampirovibrionaceae; genus CAYGPY01. The sequence continues at coordinate 4,313 of CAYGPY010000264.1, read as the reverse complement.
ATTCTGGAAACTTCGTTGTACCACCTTAGATTAAATGCCGACTGCATTAACTTGTCTTTGGTTGCATCGTTGCTTAATGATGCAATAGCAGCAACACCTTGCCCACTTATGTTTGCAGCACTATATTCCATCGCCAAATCAATCAACTCAAGAAGATGTTTTTCTTTTTTAAAAGACTGTATTTTCATTGAGGCGTAATGACTCGACCCCGGTGTTTTACTCAAAATCATTTGCTTAATATATTTAGCAGAAAGTGCTTCATCATTAAACGACATGACCGTACCCGCAATCATTGGCATGGTGCGAGGGCGCTTAAGCCCTAAAGCCTTATCCACTAGAAACACTTTTACACGATCGTTATTAATTCTACGTAATTGCTCAATAGCAACAAACATTTTGTCATCATTTAGCGTGTTTAGTTTTTCATTAATATCACGAACGAGATCTTTGGCTGAAGGTGCCAAAGGCGATATGGCTAAAAGGTAATCAAGTTCTACATCCATCGCCGAAGAAAACAATACGTTGTTTTGAATGCGTTGAGTCACTGAATGCTTGTCTGTTTGACGTGGCTTAGAGGTTATACCTTGGTTGTAATGTGGCAGGCTTAATCTCATAATTCCTCCACCAGCAAGTGATAACTCGTTTCTGCTAGCTGAGTCCATTGTTGCTGTAATACTTTATTTTCTAAGTGCTCAATCACCTTTAGGGTATCTGTTTGGGTATCAGCGTCGTCACTCGTCAGACCAATATGAAGCCAATGGTTTAAGTTATTTTCATTCTGTAGAGAGGCTACTAATTCTGCGTGAAAATACCCATAATACCCCATTAGCAGTCGAATTAATTTCACTTTAAGTTTATCCGCAAACGGGTCCTTCACCTCAGCCAAAGCATACGAAAAATCTTCAACAACCTCTATGTCAGTCGTTTCATCTAAATAATCTTCAATCAACTTTACAAGTAACACGGGATCACTTAAAGTTGCAACAGCTTCTAATGCTTCATAAAAAACCGTTTCATTAGACGACTTCATGCCCAAACGAATCAGTTTATCTTTGCGCCCATTGTCCATAATGGTTGTCATGGCTTTTGCCGCTCTGGCTTGCACACCTGTATTAGGGTGTTTCAAATTTCTTCGAATCAAGGCTTCTTTTTTTACATCATTCTCAACCCGCTCAATATGAATGGCCGCTAATTCCTGAAGACTGTAATCCGGCAAGTCAAGGCATTTGTTTATCAGCGCTATTCTAAGATCATCATCATCCACCGTACTAATCGCTCGAATGGCTTGTTGCTTCACCGATAAATCAGCTTTGCCGAGTGCTTTGATAATCAATTTGAATTTAAGCACATTATTATCAACTTGCTTAATCGCCACAGATGCCACCCTGGCTATAGGAAGATCCTCAGAATTTAATCCATCTAAAACAACACGGTATTGTTCCTTGGGATCATTAAGCAGTTCAACATAACGGAAAGCTACTTTTTTAAGAGTATTATTATCATTCTGTAAGGCTTCTTTAATTAATGCATTACGGTCTGTACTATTTTTGATGGTTTTAACAGCCTCTAAACCAGTTTTTAAAATAGGGGTATCATCCGTTGCGTATGCTTTACGAATCAAATCTGCTTTCAATGCATCATTGTTAAAGGTTTTTATATTGTTTACAGCGTTGGCTATCAAGTAATACGATTCGCTCGCAAGCAAGTCAGATATAATCTCATGACGTAGTACTTCATCATCGATCTTTGTAATTGCTTCCATAGTATTACGTTGCGCTTTTTCATCATCAAAAGCGAGTAATTTCTCTAAGCATTCTTTTTTAACTGCATCATCAGGCTGCTTCGCAATAACACTTGAGGCAAGCTGCATGAATACTTGGACATTGGATTTTATAGCCACCAACAAATAGGTTTTTTGTAAAACGGGATCACCAAGAGAAGTAAAGCTTGCCAGGGCAAATTTTCTAACTTCTATATTTTGATGGGTTCGTGCTTTTTCCATCAATTCCATTTGAAGATTATCATTATCTATGTTTCTTATTGAAAAGGCTGACCAGAGAAACACCATATCACTAGGATGTTCTAAGCCTTTTTCGATAAATTCTTTTAATATCGAATCCTCTCGAATCGTTGAAATCGCTTTGGCTAAGTGCCCCTCCACTGTTTCGTCAAGCGGTGTGTTGTTAAACAACAAATCAATATATTTTTTTTTCAATTCATCCGAAATCAATGTTCTTATCGAAGCGGCTCCCCAAGATCGAACGTTTTCTTGCTCATGTATTATCGCTTTCGTAATTAAACGATCCTTAATAACATCATCCACGAGAGTACTAATATGTTTGCTACCTTCAACCTGAACCTTATTTGAGAGGTGTGAAAGCGATTTTTCTATCAGCCACCCTTTAGCTCGATCTGATTCAACTGAATTAATAAGTTCCAAAGCGACTAAACTACTTTGTTCGTCACCACGCCAAAGCACTCCGCTGATTAAAGGTGAACGACGTTCAGGTAAGACAAACCGAATAGCATAAGCAGCTTGCCGCAAAGCCGGTCTATTTCTGGTTTTATGAATGACTACTTGCAGAAGGCTTCGTTGCTTGATTTCATTGTCTATTGAACGAATGGCATCAACGCCCCAGCCTTTCACAGTGATCGTATCATCAGTAAATGCATCTCGAATAAGATTCACTTTCAATTTATCCGACTGAATACTCTCAATTGCTCGACACGCTACATTGCGAACCGTCACAGAATCATTGTCCCAAGCCCATCGAATTAAGGTGTCTTTAATCTGGTCGTCATTAATTAAATCAATACGATCAGCCACATCAATTTTGATCGCATCCTTTAAACTGGGCTTTACCAATTGTTCACGAATCCAACTCTCGATACTGCGATCTTTTTCAAGCGATTCCGCTTCTTCACTGGTCAAATCACTCGCCGACTCATCCGGTGGCAGCATAGCCGAGAATAATACTTCGTCAGCCTTAGTTGAATACTTGATTATTTGTTTTTGCTCAACATCCTGAACACCACGCCCTACTCGTGACGTTTTACTTGGCATCAATGGATTAAAAAGCACTGACATCAGAAAGTCACCTTAATATCAAAGTCGCGTTCGGCGGCAAGTGCCCATTGCGTTCTTAAGTCGGATTCAGGCATCATTTCTATGGCGATAACGGCATCATCTTGGATACCATTATCTTCACTCATTAAACCCAGGTAAATCCATTTGTTTAAGCTTTCAGGCTCTTGTAATGACGCCGCTAGAGCACTTACGTATATATTATTTTTTCCAAGCAGGGTGCGCATTAAGTCTTGCTTCATCACATCCAAATCAGCATTTTTCACTTTCGACAATGCCACGCCGTATTGGACCAACTGATCAACCGTCGAGTCCTCAGACATGTTTTCATTGATAAACTCAAGAATGACGTCTTCATCGCTAAACGTATTCACTGCTGCAAGAGCAAACGAAATAACATTGTCTGGCAATGTTGCAAGCGCCAAGTCTAAGCATTCTTTCTTCAGCACATCACTGGTAAGTGTTTCGATTGCTTTAGCCCCTTGAACCTGAACCTCCCACGACGAAGACTCGTAGGCTTGCTTAATGAGTGACACCTTAAGCTCATCATTACTAATCGTTGCAATCTGTTGGCTGGCTTTAGCTTTAATCTCTGATTCTTCATTACCGAGTGCTTTTTTAATTAAAACCGCCTTTAATTGATCGTTCTTCATTTTGGCTAAAGCTTGCAAGGACTCAACAGCAAAAACTCTACTACCAGAAGCCAATGCTTTGATGATGTATTGAAGTCGAACATCATCATCCTCAATGGTAATAGCCGCGTAACCGCCATATTTTTGAACCAGAATGTTATCATGGGCCAAGGCTTCAAGCGTTAAATCACGCTTAATCGCTGGATCTTTAATCAATCTGATTTTGGTAGAAGCACCAACCAAAGCAACCTCTTCAGAGGATTGAAATGCTTTACGAATCATCGTTGCTCGGGCTGTTTCATCCTCAACTTTATCCATCGCCTCTAAAGCAAACCTTATAATATCTTTGTCGTCTAAATCAAGTAACAATGGGATTAGTAGCTTTAAATGTGACTCTTGATCAAGATGTTTAATCCATTTTGCGGCACGTGTAAACACCTCAAGGTTTGGCTTCTTGTGGGCGTCTAACATCAACCTTACTTTTAAATTTGGATTTTTAATATGTTGAATGCTGATAGCACCACGGATTTGGGTGATGTCCTTATCATCGTCCAAACACGCTATAACCAGTTCACCCACAAACGCATCATTATCAA
>CAYGPY010000263.1:0-4412 GCA_964351765.1 uncultured Vampirovibrionales bacterium | reverse complement strand
ATCAAAAGGCAACACCGTGCATACGGATGAAATGATTAAAGACGTGGGCTGTGATGGCTTCAGTTTTTCACTGACAAGTTTGATTACCTATGGAGGTCAACATATTAAACTCGCAAAAGACAAAATTGAGCTAGGTCGTGTGTATGCCAACAAGTTATGGAACGCGTCTCGCTTTGTTTTGATGAATCTGGAAGGCGACAATGCGCCAGAGGGTTGTGCCACACCGGTTGATGATGCTGCGATTGATATCAGCAAACTCACCAACATGGATCGCTGGATATTGAGTCAGTACAACACGGCCGTTAAAAATGCGAACCAGAACTTAGAAGAGTACAAGCTCGGCGAGCTCGCGGATCTGTGCTATGACTTTACGTGGAACAACCTGTGTGACTGGTATGTGGAGTACGCCAAAAAGCAATTACGCGATCCTGCTTTGGCCGACAACACACGTCGCATTTTACTGCACGTGTTAAGTGGTACCCTTCGGATGCAGCACCCGATTATGCCGTTTATTACCGAAGAAATTTATCAGAAGCTCCCACACCAGCCAAGTAAATCCATAATGCTGGCCGACTACCCTGTGGCCGACGCGAGCTTAATTGACGAAAAAATTAACAGCGACACCGACTTTGTTTTAGAAACCGTTCGAGCACTGCGCAACATTCGTCAGCAATACAACGTGCCACCAAAGCAGGCGGTTAAAGCGATGATCGAAACGACTGATGCTGATGAAAAATTTGCTGTGGAAACAGGAATGGAAATTATTCAGCACTTTGTTCAGCTTGAAAGCTTTGACGTGCTTGAAAAAGCCAACGGAAAAGGTGATGGCGCTGCGGTAAACGTGGTAGGTCATAGTCGAATTATGGTGCCTCTAGATGGCTTGATTGATTTGGATCAAGAACGCGACCGCATCAGCAAAAAGCTAGAAGGATTAACTGCTGAGCAAGACAAGCTCTTCAAAATGATGGGCAACCACGACTTCCTACAAAATGCCCCGGATGCCGTGGTCAACAAAAACAAAGCCCGCCTCGAAGAAATCACCCAGCAAGTGCAAGTGCTCAACGATCAGATGAGTGCAATGAAATAGGTTTTGCTACATTGAACAAGCATAAAAACATAGCAATGTATTTTTTATACTTCTTTATTTTTTCAGTTTTCTATTTTACCTTGTTCTGCTTCCCTAGTATTGCAGAGCCGTTTTATCATGTAAAAAGCGCCGATGCTCATTATTCCTTTGATATAAAAGGTGACTGGATCCTAGATCATAAGGGCAGAGAAGAAAATATTAAAAATGGTATTGTAGAACTTGAATTCATTGAGTTACCAAATAACTGTCAAAGCATACTCCACCATCATTCACACCTACCTTCAATTCTAATTATTTCAAGTACCAAACCTGTGCCTGATCTAGCTTTTCATGACATTCCGAAGTATTACAAGATCGACAACTATTACACGTTATTTAAAAGCTTGGCAGAAATAAAAAAAAGTTTCGCAGATAAATACGTTGGTCAAACTGTATTCAATGATAATTTAGATACAATCAAGAATCTTAAGTTTTCATTTGAAAAGCCTTCTGAAGTACACATTTCTCATAGTGAAGCGATTATAGCTCGTATTACAAAACGAAACGCTAGAGCACCAAAACACCCAGCAAATTTAACAGATTTGAGAATAGATTTTTTTGGAGCCAGCTCTAGCGTTTCAATAATGATAACAGTCTCAACAAATGAGCTTTTAGACTTCTTACCCGTATTCAAAAGCATATATACTTCTTTTAAATTTGATGAAGGTTATGCTATCCATGACAAATAAAGGAAACAACCACGATGCAATTTCTACTCATAGCTAAAGACGGCACTGATGAAGGTGCACTAGAGCGCCGGTTGACAGCTCGTGAGGAACACTTGGCTGGTGCCCATGCCATGCAAGAACGGGGCGAAAAAATTATTGGTGGGGCCATTTTAGATGACGCCGGTAAAATGGTGGGATCAATGATGGTACTCGACTTCCCAAGTCGTACCGAATTGGACACGTGGCTGAAGAGCGAAATTTACGTGACCACAGGTGTTTGGAAAGATATCGAGATCATGCCTTACAAAGTGGCGGTGCATTAACAACAGATAAAGTGTCATCCCTCACGTGCGTTCGGGATGACACTTCTCATTTATAATTGCTCTGCCACTCTGCTCATTGCAATCGGGCTTCTTTTTGAGAATAATGTTCAATAAGCGCATCGACGTATCCCTCAAGGTGCTTGATGCAATTTTTATTGTGCTTGGATTTTATTTACCTAAGTCCCCAAACACTCTTCCCTAACCTCGCAAAGAAGCCTTATGACGACCACTTCTGCCACATCTTCTGATTCCAACACCGCCGCCATCGGCATGAACACCCTTCTTTCTGTAGCCGTGGGCACTCGCGTGTTCATTCGTCGCATCACCGACCCTCAAACCGCCTTAATGGCCGTTCGATTAGGTATTTCTGAAGGCGAAACCCTTACCGTGCACCGCAAAGTACCCGGTGGCCCAGCCATTGTATGCCGAGGCAAGGTTGAAATAGCCTTAGGGCGAGACATTTGCCAATACATTGAAGTGGACTACGTTGATGCGGATAACAACACTGGAGGCGCGCAATGACCATGGCTCCTCCTCGTAAACCAGCCAATAAAACCCTCCCTTTTGCCAAGCAGGCGTCATCCACCGCAACACAAACGCCACCTTTGGGCACCAATAGTGCTGAAAAACCGGATACGCCCTTACCAATTGTTTTAGCGGGTAACCCAAACGTTGGGAAATCACTCTTCTTTAACCACTTTACCGGCATGTACGTCAACGTCTCCAACTTCCCCGGCACTACCGTGGATATCCCCAAAGGCATCATCAAAGACAGCTACCCTGAATATGCTGGCCGATCGCTTCAGGACACCCCTGGTGTTTACGGTATGAGCGGGATGAACGAAGAAGAAACCGTCGCCAGCCAAGCCATTATGGGCGCTGAAACCATCATCAACGTAGTGAGCGCCATTAGCCTAGAGCGCGATCTCTTTTTAACACAACAAATCATTGATTATGGCAAACCCCTTGTGGTGGCCTTAAACCAAATGGACGAAGCCGAAGCACGTGAACTTAGCGTGGATGTTGCGGCTCTGGAAAAACTCCTTGGTGTACCGGTTATCCCAACCACCGCCGTGAAAGAAGAAGGTTTAAGCACAGTGCTTGAGACCCTCAAGCAAGCCCGAACCGGACACACAACACCCGACATCCCCACGGCTGAAGCACTGCAATCATTAGAGCTCGATGCCGGTGAGCGCATTCAAATCTATGGTCACCGCCGTCATCACGTTAATCAAATTGTGCGTCAAGTGGTACGTGATACCTCAAAACCAAACTCACTCAAGCAAACGCTCTCGCAAAATATTGGTAACGCCCTACTGCATCCTGTGCTGGGCATGATGAGTATGTTGCTCGTCTTACTCGCCCTGTATCAGATTGTAGGCGTGTGGGTTGCAGGTGACTTGGTGGATTTACTTGAAGGCACAGTGATGCTAGGCAATAACCCTGATGTGTTTGTGGGTATTGTGCCAATCTTAAGTGGCTTGGTTGCCAAAGTCTTTGCCGAAGGCACGTTCTTTCATACCGTATTGGGTGGTGAATTCGGCGTACTCACGATGAGCATTCAATACATCTTTGGTGTGTTGTTTCCGTTGGTGCTTGGCTTTTATGTTTATATTTCTATTTTAGAAGATTGTGGATACCTCCCTCGAATCGCTGTGTTGAGCGATGGTTTGCTTAATAAAATTGGTCTGAATGGCCGCGCGATTATTCCTATTATTTTGGGATTTGGTTGCGTAACGATGGCCACGGTTAGTACTCGTGTTCTCAACTCGCAACGCGAACGCACCATTGCCAGTACCATTCTAGCCATTACCATTCCGTGTTCAGCACAGTTGGCCGTGATTATGGCCTTGATGGCTGTAGCCGGTGGATTGGTTGGCTGGGCTGTTTATATTGGTATTTTGTTTGTGACATTAGCGGTATTGGGCAAAGCCCTCAATATGATTTTACCCGGCAAGTCCACGGCATTAGTGATGGACTTACCGCCAATGCGCTTGCCCACCATCAAAAATATCGCCAAAAAGTCGTGGGTACGCACCAAAGGCTTTTTGTTTGAAGCCGCACCGTTGTTCGTCTACGGCTCGTTATTAGTGGCCGTTCTGCAAGCCACCGGCATACTCGAATGGCTACAAGTGGCTCTAGGTCCCGTAACCACAGCGGTATTAAAATTGCCGGGTGAAACCGCACAAGTATTTATTATGGGGATGGTTCGCCGTGACTTTGGTGCCGCCGGTTTGCTATTTATGAAAGACGCGCTGTCAGCCGCACAAATTTTAACGGCACTCGTGGTCATCA
>CAYGPY010000262.1:0-4438 GCA_964351765.1 uncultured Vampirovibrionales bacterium | reverse complement strand
AGGTGGGTGTCAAGCCGAAGTGGGTGTGGCCAGTGGTATGGCCGCCGGAGCCATCGTCGAGATGATGGGCGGAACCCCCAAGCAAGTGGTGGAAGCCTCGGCCATTTCAATGCAAAACCTGATGGGCTTAATCTGTGACCCCGTGGCGGGTTTGGTAGAAGTACCGTGCGTGGTGCGCAATGGTCTGTCGGGCGTGCAATCGGCAGCATCGGCCACCATGGCCTTGGCAGGTGTCAGTAGCTTTATCCCGATGGATGACGTGGTAGACGCCATGGTAGAAGTTGGCAAGATGATGCACCCGGCCTTAAAAGAAAGCGCCGAAGGCGGCCTAGCCCAAACCACCACAGGTAAAGAATTTACCGAGAAGTTCTTTGGGAAATAGGCTTCTTGCTATAATGGTTTCAGGATATTAGAGGGAAATATAAACATCTTAATCACTGGGGGAATCACGTGAAGATATTGCAAGCGAATCCGTTGAATCAAAATCCGTTGGCTCAAATTAAACGTGGCATTAAATTTGGGTGTCGGTTGTTTGTTTATGCTCGGCCTCTTGAGTCTCAGCCTGCGGGGCAGGACTCTTTTTTGAAGGACTGTTTGATTGATGCGGATAATTCGCTTAAGGCGCAAAGTCGATCTTCAGCCGATCGTTTTGATGATGAAAACAGCATGACGTGGGAGATGATGGCGTTTTTGGGCGTGAACAAAGACGGCTGGGGCGTGTCGGCTTATGGCGATAACGACGTGAACCCCTTTATTACCAAGGCCCCCATTAAAGCCGTAGACGACCCCAATTACGACGCCGAGGTGCAACGCGCCATCGGTAAAAATCCCGGCATGCTCATGGCGCACATTCGCGCCGGAAGAAAACCCGATATCAACAACACCCATCCGTTTCAGTACAAGCAATGGAGCTTTATGCACAACGGCTCCTTTGGCGGCAAAGCCAGCGCCGTGCTAAAACGTGACATCGAGAAAAACTATCTCGACCGTTTGGGCGTGACGTTAAAAGGCCAAACCGACACCGAAAAAATCTTTTACTTACTCATGGGAAGATTGTCTGATAATGAGCGCTTACCAAAATCCGAACAGCAGTCTGAGCAAGAGGTCTTCAAAAAAACGATGCGCGAAATTTTTGATCTCGCTCGCAAGTTCGACAGCGCTCGCCCCATTCAAAAACGCTTTAAAAAACTAACCGGTATCGAGTTGTCTGAAGACTCCAGCCTAAGAACCTCACCGAGTGGAAACTTTGTACTGAGTGACGGCAAGCGCTTAATGGCCTCATGCTACGGGCGGAAATTATTCCTTGGCGTGCGCAAACCCAACGACGATAGCCCAGTACAAATCATGTTGTCATCCGAGCGCATTCAGCCCGACAAAAGCGCCCCTCGCGATCAAAAAATTCAGTGGTGGGAAATCCCTAATGAGCATATGGTCGTTCTCGATCGCACCAAAGATGATGTGGATGTAACCATCACGCCGTTTTAATTTAGTGAATTCTATTTTTAGGTGCGTGATTCTAAAGTACTATTGTTGCACGCAAATACGTTTAAATATAATTAGAGTCGACCATAGCAACCTCGTCAGTAACTCGTTAAAATAAAAATATGAGCCCTTATTGATGAGTTTCTCTGTCATGCGATCGGCCTTGCTTAATTTTTGGCTGTTTAATTTGTATGGCAACGAGATAGATTGTGAGTAAAATGCCTATAGCTGATCTTGATGCTGTGTTGCAGGAAAAACAGAAGTTAGAACGATCTGTTGATTTGCACTGGGTGCATTGGTTGGTGATTGGTGTGTCACTAACTGTAACGTTTGCTGCGTATTTTTATACACAAAAGCAATTGGAAAATAAAATTACTGGCCAATTCGATCGCGAGGCATCTCGTGTGGTGGAATTGGTTGAAGAACGGATGGAAAAGTATGAGGATGCATTGCTGGGCGGTGTTGCAGCCATTCAGGCTGCAGAGGGGCAAAGTGATTTAGAGCACTGGCGTAAGTTCTCACAATTTTTACATATCGAACAAAAATACCCAGGTACCAATGGTATCGGGGTTATTTATTACCTGTCTTCTGAAAAAGAATTGGCCGCGTACCTGCTTGACAAGAGAAAAGAACGCCCTGAGCTAAATGTGTATCCAGCTCATAATAAGCAGGAGTATTTCCCGATCACCTATATTGAACCTTTTGAAACCAATTATAAGGCACTGGGCTTGGATATGGCGCACGAGCAACATCGCTATGAGGCCGCTATTAAGGCAAGGGACACCGGCCAACCACAGGTTACAGGACCGATTGTATTGGTTCAAGATGTAAAAAAAACACCCGGTTTTTTATTTTTTGCACCGTTTTATGAGACTAAAAAAAACGAGACGCTCGCTCAACGTCAGCAAAACTTTATCGGAATGGTGTACGCACCCTTTATGATGGATGACTTAATGGCCGGCACACTTCAAAAGCAGAAGCGACAGGTGGCCATTAACATTGCGGATGCAGGCAGTGTGTTATATGAGGAATCGATTGATGCGTCTGAGTTGATGCCTGAAAAAGAGCGTTTGCAGAAAAGTATTGTAATGGACATGCATGGCCGTAAATGGACGTTTGACATACAGACTAAAAAATCATTTCACGATGCTGCGAGCAGTAATAAACCTATTTTAATTTTGTTAGGTGGTATCTTTATAGATTTGATGTTGTTTTTTATTTTTCTTTTGCTGTCTCAGGCAAACGAACGAGCTTTGCAATTTGCCAATAAAATGACGAAAGGCTATCAGGACAAAGTGATTGAATTGTCGGAGAGTCAGGCTCGGAACAGTGCTATTTTAGAAACGGCAACCGATGCGATTATTACGGTTGATGAAAAAGGTCTTATTGATTCTGTTAATCCTGCCACCAAGGTATTAACAGGCTATACCATGTCAGAGATTGTTGGTAATCCTGTCACGCTTTTAATGCGAGAGTCGTTTTCTGTTGATGAGGATTTTTTAAATGAATCGTATTTAGAAAATAGTAAAAAGAAGCGTAAGAGCCTGGTAAAAGAAATATCGGTCCAACGAAAAAATGGTTCTGTCTTCCCTGCCGAACTCACCCTAAGTGAAATGCAGTTGGGTCGTGTTCGATTATTTATGATTGTCCTGCGGGATGTGAGTGAGCGAGAGCATTATCTTAAAAAACTGGAATTAAGTGATAAAGAATTTGAGCGCTTTGCTACTGTTGCCTCGCATCACTTGCAAGAGCCATTGCGTAAGATGCTTGTTTATTGTGAATTTCTCAAAGGTGAGTGCGCCACTCATATTAGTAGTAATGCTAGAAGTCACCTTGAACGTATTATTAGTGATGCGAATCGAATGAAGGAGCTTATTCAGGATTTATTAGCCTTCTCTCGTTTATCATCCACAGGTAGTTCTTTTGGTAAGGTGAGCACGGGTATTTTACTCGATACGATTTTAGCTGATCTTCGAACCAAGATTGATGTGACACAAGGTCAGATTGAGTTTCATAATTTGCCGAGTGAGTTTTATGGTGATCAAATGCAGTTGCATCAATTATTTTTAAATTTGATTGATAACTCGCTCAAGTTTCATAAAAAAGAGGAACCCCCTTACGTTTGTGTTTCGGGCAATACTAATGATGAGGGTATGGTTGAAATCACCGTAAAAGACAATGGTATTGGCTTTGAACAAGAGTATAAGGAGCGTATTTTTAGTGTGTTTCAATGCGCACACACGCGTGATCATTACGAGGGAACAGGCATTGGGTTATTTGTCTGTCAGAAAATAGTCGAACGCCATGACGGTTTTATCAAAGCTGAAAGTAGCCCCGACCAAGGCGCAACGTTCACGATAACACTCCCTCAAAAAACGAATGCTAAATCCGCTTAGACTGACAATAGGCGGCTAAATAAACACCAAAAATGCTCGTTATTTATCTAAATAACGAGCATCAAAAAGCGGTCATTTTATTTTAGCGACTGGTGGTGACGATGGGCTTTTTCTCGTGGGAGATATTTGGAAAGACCATTAGATTACCGTCGCGATCGCGCCAGCGAACCCAGCCAATAGGGGTGTTTCGCTCGAAGTCGAGAACTTCAACCAGCATCCAGTTTCCACGGATGTGTTTCACTTTTAGATCACGAATGACAGTCACGGGTAAGAATTTGGCTTCATCTTTGTCACTGGTTCGGATGGAGCGGTGGTAGTCTTTTACGCCGTTGAGCCAATAGATACCGTGGGCCTTGGCGTTGTATTTCATAAAATCTTGCCACGGTTGATAGGTTGCAAAATGCTCGGCAGGATTTTTGGTTTCGTTGACATCATCAAGACGAACCCAGCCGGTTTTGTTTTTGGTGTGGTCGTAAACGACCTCAACCCAACCGTCTTCAGTGTCACCAATGGCAGCCATCATGGCGATGTTTTTGGTAGGGTAAAAGCTAATAAACACG
>CAYGPY010000261.1:0-4445 GCA_964351765.1 uncultured Vampirovibrionales bacterium | reverse complement strand
AAACGATGTCGAGGCTGTAAAATGGTATCGATTAGCCGCTGAACAAGGCGATGCAGATGCTCAATCAAATCTCGGTGTCATGTACGATAATGGCTACGGCATTCCTGAAAACGATGTCGAGGCTTATATGTGGGTGTCTTTAGCTGCCGCTCAAAATAGCACCCGTGCGATAGAGAATAAACCCAAAATTCGAAGCCGTATGACACGTGAGCAAATAGCGCTGGCACAAGATCGATCATCTAAGTGTTTTGCGAATAATTATATAAACTGCGACTAGGTTTAAAGGTTTATGTACTGCGCCGTTCATCAGGCAGTTTAGGGCCAATTATACCTGTTCGTAATCAGGGCACTGATCGCCAATAACGGACATAATCGCGATTTGGTCCAGAGGCTCATATTAAACAAGATTGAGATACTTTAGCCCATCTTCTATAAAAATTGCCTTTGAGAATATCTTTGAGCGCGGGATCAGCCTATAAAATCTCGAATATCAAATTTGAGCTGCGTATTAGGGGCCAAAGAATGCCGGACTTCTTAGCAACGGAAATTCTAGATAGCCTAGGGAAACTTTGGGAGCCGCTTCGTTATTTAGGGCTATTTTATTTTGCCGCGCTTTTGTATCATTTTTCCGTCCGTCTGCCGCAAAAACCTGATTTGACAGGTGAACATGTGGATGCTGAGGAAACAATCAAAACATATCAGGCGTTTCGAGATCGGGTGCGGTATGGCGGTTTGCTTTCTGGCGGATATTCTACCCTTTTACATTATTTTCTTGAGGGCGTGGACCGTTTCTTTCATGATGAAGGCAAGACTGCGCCAAGCTGGACATCAGATTCGATGGATCGGCTGCTGGGACTAGCTTTAGTTTATCCGGTTCTGTCTATGTTGGCCGTGTGGTGGGTTACAGGTGAAGTAGGATCTACCGCGAACGCGCTTGGACTTACGGATGTTGTGGCTCCCGGGTTGCGCGCTGCCAGTGCCGCCTCATCGATTGTGTTGTTGGTCACTTTTCTCTGGTCAATATATCCTCCTCAATCTCACAAGACGTTCATGTGGCGTATCGTGCGCTTCGCATCAATGGCTGTCGCAATGGTACTCGTTGTCACAGTCGGATACATATCTATAGGCGCGAGCGTCAATTCAGTCATAATCATAACCTCAATGATGGCCATAGGCACAGTCGCGGGCGCAGGTACAGTCCTAGTTTTAGCCACATTTGCAGTCCTAGTCACACTAATAGGCGCAGGCGCAGGCGCAGGCACAATTGCACTCGTACTCGTTGTCACACTCGCAGTCTTACTTGCAGTCGATTTCTTAGCCAAACCGTTGAATTTCAAAAAAACAGGACTTGGCTGGTGGCTCTACTTTCCTATTTTCTTAGCTTTGCCGCCCGCTTATATCCTAGGTCTGCCTCAACTTTTCAGCCTTGATGCAGCAACACTTAATTGGACGCTGCTCTTAATTATTCTTGGACTACCGCTGATCAATGCGCTGTTTGACTGGCTCTCGCTTGGCTTGACGCGCAAACTAATACGCAAAGGTCTCAAAAAAGGGGGGGCTTGGCCGTTCATCTATGCTGGAGCTGATGTGTTTGCGGCTATTGCGCTGCTCTTCATCCTGCTTGTTGCCTGCCTTGGTTATATCCATGGGTTGAATCTTTTAGCCTTATCAGCGGGCTCTCCGCATGTCTTTGATATGCCGGGCACGCTTATTCTGCTCCGAAGTGACCCAAGCGATCCAAGCCTGTGGTGGATATATATTATGGTATTCACCACCTTTATCCCGTCACTCGTAAATCTTGTCCTAGGTGGGTTAGCTATATTGCGCGGCATTCCGGGCCTGAATGGACTGTTGGTTGCCCGTTTCTTACCCCAAGACCCAAGGCATTTGACAATCCTCCGGAGGTTTTCGGCATCTGTTGGCCTAAGTGTTCAGATCACAATCGCTTTAGCCGGTGCTATATGTGTGGGTTGGCTGGCTTTCACAGTCATATTTATTGGACTTGACCATGTTGGCTTGGGACTCGTTGCTGTCGCCGAGATGCTTAACAGCTTTCTCAATGATTTGTTTCCAGTTGCATTGGACGCAAAGATTTAGCGATACTTTTTTGTAATGAAGCAGTTTTAAATCCCATTTAGTAAGGTAGCTAAACGACTGTTTAGGGCCAGTTCCTGTCTCTTCACGAAAACATCTGTCAGCCTACGGAAGGCTGTATCAGCTGGTACGCTTAGTTAGTTATGGTGGAACAACAGTCGATCACATAATGCCTTATCATTGAATTTACCTGCCCCTTGTATTGACAAATTCACTAGCTTTGCCCTTAAGGTGTCCATAGTTTATGGACCGTGGACGAGAGCGCAAATATGAAAAGCCAAGATATTGCTGTTTTATTGAAATTGGTCTGCCTGCAGCAAAGTGAAGGGAGTCTAAACCTTTCTGCTTACTCTATGCGATCGTTAGCAGAGGCCTTAGGCATAAGTAAATCTGAGATAAGTAACTCGATTAACCGAAGTTTGGATTCAGGTTTAGCGAGAAGAGATTGGGAAACATCTCGTCCAGACGTAAACCGCAAAGCACTTTTTGAATTCATCCAAAGCGGCCTCAAATATGTATTCCCCGTAAAACCAGGGGCATTGACGCGGGGCATCCCCACAGGCTTTGCCGCTCCTGTCCTCAAAAAGAAAATAATGAGTGCAGGGGATGATATTCTGGTGTGGCCAGATGCTAATAGCAGCCATAAAGGGCAAGAAGTGGAACCATTATTCAAAAGCGTTCCACTCGCAGTTACAGCAGATGCTAACCTCTATGCTTATCTAGCGCTGCTTGATGCCATACGGCTTGGAAACCCTCGCGAAGCTAACCTTGCATCAGAATTACTGAAAAACAGATTGTTGGATAATGCCTAACTATAACCCGCAGCTCATTGAAATGATCACTAAAGTTGCCACCGCATTGGGCGACGACTTGCTTCAAAAAACAGCTTTTGTTGGCGGCGCTACAACTGGGCTATTTGTAACCGATGATTTTGCATTAAGTCAGGTGAGGCTAACTGATGACGTTGATCTTATTGTCGATGTTATCGGATATGGCCAATGGACAAACTTGCAAGAAACGCTACGCACGAGGGGGTTCAGAGAGGATTCCCAAAGCGATGTAATTTGCCGAATGCTACTTGAAGGTATCAAAGTTGATTTTATGCCTGATGATGAAAAAGTACTTGGCTTCTCTAATCGCTGGTATGCATTGGGTTTGAAATCTGCAGAGAATTATCAGCTCAAAGAAGACCTCAGCATTCGTATACTCACACCACCACTTTTTATAGCAACAAAGCTTGAAGCTTATCTAGGCCGAGGGAGAGACGACTTAATGATGAGCCATGATTTAGAGGATATAATAATCCTCCTTGATGGTAGAAAAGAACTCGTGGATGAAACCCTAGCTGCACCCAAAGAAATACGCGCATACATTTCAGAACAGTTTCAAAACCTTATAGGGCATGACCAATTTAAAGATGCATTAGATGGAAACTTACGAGGCGATACTAACCGCACCAAATTGGTTTATGAACGTATACGACGCTTATCTGCGCGCAGAAATGAAAAAAGCGGCTTGGATATGCACGTGTCTCAACACGGGAACAAAACTTAGAAGCTCAAACAGATGCATTAACCCGAGTAGGGTGTGATAAAATCTATTCTGAGAAAATTTCATCTACAAAAGCGGACAGGGCACAACTATCTGCTGCGTTATATTCTTTGATGCTGTGTAAATCGTGACGCGCGTCATCACTTAGGCGGAGATGCATTAAAAGCCGAACTCTTTGCGCACGTCTTCGAGAGGGGTATACTTCAATTCGCCGCGCTGTTTTTTATCAAGCGTAGTTTGAATCTGGTTATTCATCCAAGCGCGATGCTCTGGCGTGGGCTTTTGCCCTTGCTCAATCGGTTTTAAAAAACCGTCTAAATCATCGCTAACTGTTTGTTTTGAATCTGCCATGCGATCATTTTAACATGATTGCGCCCTATAGCGCTAGTCCAGAAAAAATGAGTTTTGTTGCAGGCGTGGCTATTCCGTAGAACTGTAAGTCACTCCTCCTTGGAAAGCCAAGTCATTACTATTGAAATCAACACTCGTCTTAAAGCAGACGATTAGTGGCATATTTCAAGACCCATAAAATTGGAGGATTGGGAGAGGGCAGGTATCAATAATGGATCATTTATGATACAGTTTTTGCGAGCAAAAGTGTGACCGGATTCATCTGTGTCCGCTCAAAAAGTTGGTAATGGTCTTTATTGGTGTTTGTGTTTTATTGATATTAAGTCTTTGTTTTAAATTATAAAAACTAATAATGCTGAATAAGGTAAATTGTTGTATAGTGTACAGGTATAGACTCCGAAGGCAGAGGTCAGAGGTTCGAATCCTCTTGGGTGCGCCATTTTTTACGC
>CAYGPY010000260.1:1975-4489 GCA_964351765.1 uncultured Vampirovibrionales bacterium | reverse complement strand
TCCATGTTGTTGCTCGTGGTGGCTTCCTTATGGAAGAGCTTAAAGATGGATGGACTGGAACCGCAGGGAATTTTGGCGACCAGCTTGTAAAACTGGTGTCTCGCTTAGGTGTAACCATACTATCGCCTAAGGCGGGGATTAAATTTAACTTGCCGACATTTAATAAAGTTTTAAAAACTGAAGAAGTTTTAGTTCACTTTGATTACAACAAAGTTGAAGAACTTGCTCAGAAACTATACAAAGATAAATCGTGGGATGCTGAGACGGTTGAGCGTATTACGCAAGAGTTTGGTTTGCGTGAGGCGATTGATCCGGATACTAAAAAACAGATTTTAGGCTATTGATCTAAGCTATAAATTTAGTCTTTACCAGAAATCTTATTGTTTCTTGTAACTATGCTTTTTAGATCGGCGATAAACCCACCAAAGAGGGTTTTCAAAAAGTGGGTGATGGAGGCGAGTGTACGACTGATGATGTTTTTTTCGTTCGCGTTTTCATTGTGATCCATCGGATCATTGATCGCATAATCCTCAACGGTTTTACCTTCAGGCAGGTTTATAAAAACCACTTGGTCTTGTGGGTGTGGATCACAACAGCCTACTGGAATACCGTGGCCACGGCGCTCACAACAACCCATGGCGTTTAGCTCCGCATCGGTTTTTGCTTGAGGTTGCTCATCATTGGACTGGTGCCCAAAGTACAGAGGTGTTGGTTTTAATGTCGATACGGTATGTGTGTTCATCGTGAACGCCCTTCTTTTTTGTGAGGTGTTTTATCTTTATTTCTTTGGCTTCAAGTTGTTGGTATCAAGCTGACTGCCTAAGCCACCGCCCATACTGCCTAATAGTTCACCGAGCTCGCTCATGCAAATCACACCACCGGGTGTGCACCCACGGGCGCACGTTACCATTGCGCTACCAGCCACGGCGGCACCCCCTTTTTGAGCGGTTTCTTTGGCGGTTTTGCCTAATAGATTTCGGCGTGCTAATGTTTCAAATAGTTTGGGGTACACCTTCATCCCTAAGCCTGCTAGGCCAAAGGAAAGAATCAGCCGTAATACCATTTTAGGTACGCCCGTTTTATCGTGAATGGCTTCACCCACGGTGTCTTGAAGGCGGTTGGCTGTTTCAACCACGCCCGCAACCAAGGGCATCATTAAAGCCAGATGAGGCAACGCGCTTGCTGAGAAGCCCATCGTTAAAGGATGAATGACACCCACGGTTTGTAAGCCTTGTGCCCAAGCGGGCGGTTTTAAATCAAATGCTTTATTAAACTGACTCACGCTAAAAATACCCAACAACACTTTGGCATAAACTTTCCAGTCTTTGGGTAATCCGCGTGTGGTTTGCTCAATACTGGGTAAACGACGTAAAAATAACCCCGCTCCAAACAAACCTACTGCTGTGGCTAAATTTTTGAAGTTAGGGTTACGCCATGAACCTTGCGATGGTGCGTCTAAATTGGCTTGAGCTAATGCGGACGAGTTGGTCTTAGCACGCTGAAATAGCGCCTGATACTGTGGGTTGCAATCGGCAAGTGAGTTGCAACCACGAGGGATAGGCTGTTTTAGTGCTATGGGAACAGCGTGATTTGTGAGAGTGGTCACCATCACGTTTACTCTACTCTTTCAAGCGTAACACTCAAGGAGATCGCACAATGTAGTCGAAGGATTAAATTGCGCGGATTATTTTTCGGTTTGAATCTTAGTGCTGATGCAATCCAGCCAAGTGGGCAATGGCTAGAGCGGCTTGAGCTCGCACTAGCCAACTCTCGTCTTCAAGTCCTTCACTGGTAATGGGGAGCACTGAAATGGGTAAGCCTTGCTGTTGCTCACCCATGGCCACATAGGTCATCATAATAGTAAGGCGCACGTAGGGTGCTTGTTTGCTGGTGTCCTTGCGGGCCATTTCCCATTCATCCTGCAAATGTGGAATAGCGGGCATACCAATGTTGGCAAGGGCCCCAGCCACGCTTTTACGAATGACATTATCTTCGTGTCCTAAGATTTGGCATAGCGGCACAATGGCGTCTTCAGCAGCAATCTCCCCAAGGGCTAGTGCAGCATTGGCCACCACGGAACCCTCTTTGTCTTGCAGGCGTTCAATCAGCAGTGGAATCACGTCACGGAGCGCACGAGGCGTGTGCCCAGAGGCCGACTTCATCGGTGCTTCCATCATATGCGTGGTCTTGCCCTCAAACTGATAGTCAAACCCACCCATTCGAGCCGCATGTTCAGCTTCTTCAAGCGTGTCAAAGATACAAGCTTCTTGCCCTGCGGGGTTGGGGATCAGCTTTTTGCCTTGAGGCGTGCTGATGGCCACCGCCGGCAATAAAAATTTTTCAACCATTTCATTACTAATCGGATGGTTTTTTGTGACCCGTTTGATGTGAATCAGAGACATGGTGTTTTTCCTGACATGGTTTGTGTTTGATTTTTTAAATAAATTGGATTGCGGGGATAAAAATGAGGTTAAAAAATAGTGATCTCAACTTGGTCTTTATTTTGGATTATAC
>CAYGPY010000260.1:0-1965 GCA_964351765.1 uncultured Vampirovibrionales bacterium | reverse complement strand
TATGTGATTTTTGAAAATCGAAATCAAGGTCTTGAAATTTGTATTGTTTTTGTACGTTTTTGGGCCATTTTTCGCTGTTTTTTGGCTGTTTTTCATCACTTTTTGACTGTTTTTTACACACTTTTTTGGTTGTTTTGGCTCTTTTTAATCTAACTATCATAGTTCATATCAAGCACATGGTAAAAGGCATCGGGAAAGTAATCCAATAGATCACCCGCTGTCATCGTATAGGGCGTAAGCTCTTGAGCGGCGTAGTCTCCGGCTAATCCGTGGAGATAAACCCCACAACCAGCGGCCTGTTCACACGTGAGTCCGCGAGCCAGTAAGCCAGTAATCATACCGGTTAGCACGTCACCGCTACCGGCTGTGGCGAGCCCCGGATTCCCGGTTGGGTTCACCCAAAATTGCTGATCGCGCGTGGCAATCAATGTGGAGGCCGACTTTAAAACGATGGTTTGCCCAAAGGCGTGTTGGAGTCCATGAGCCCCTTGTATTAAGGACCCTGAGGTTACAGGGTGACCGAGTAGTCGCGTTGCTTCACCCAGATGAGGTGTAAAAATCATATTTTCAGGGAGTTTCCAGCCTTCCGAGTCAGGTGTTTTATCCTCTTGGGTGCTGGGGGTGCTCGCTGGACACGCCTTGGCTAGAGCATTTAAGCCATCAGCATCGAGCACCACAGGGAGCTTAGTTTCGGTGGCAATGTGATTGAGTAATTGCTTGATAAAGCGCTGAAACTCAGGTTGTTGACCGAGTCCGGGGCCAATGGCAATGGCATCAATTCGTTCAAAGTTTTTAGTGCGTTCAACCAGTGTCGCAAGCTGCTGAGCAGGATCCTCAGGGAGTGTGATGCGTAATAATTCTGGTGGTAAATGCAGTGAGTGAAAGGTTTTCTCGGTTGTGGCTAAGGTCACTACGCCTGCGCCACAGCGTAATGCCGACTCACTGACCAAGTGCGCCGCTCCGGGCATATCAGGGCTACCGGCAATCACAAGGACATGCCCTAACATATATTTATGAGCATCCTGTGGGTAGTTGGGCAACCACGACTGGATAGCTTGATTATCGAGTAATGAGATAGGACTCATGTCGTTTTCAATCAAGGGCTCAGGAATACCAATATCAACAATCTGCACAAGCCCCGCATGGCGCTTTCCATCACCCAGATACAGCCCCGGCTTGCCTGTGGCAAAGGTTATGGTGATATCGGCGTTTAGAGCATCGCCCCAAATATGACCGTTGGCGCCATCCACACCACTAGGGATATCAATGGCAATCACGTGCAGTTTATCCCACGTTTGAAGTGTGTTGATGCTGTGAATCAACTCGCCGTAAACACCCTCGACGTTGCGTGATAGGCCACTGCCTAAAAGCCCGTCCACAATTACGCTGGCACCTTCAAGAAGCGTGATGATATTAGGGTTGAGTGTTTCAACATGCTGTAGGTGTACGCCCGCCAGATCACTGAGATGCTCAAAATTAGTTTTCGCATCACCAGAGTAGTTATCGGTGGTATGGAGTACGTGGATATGAGTAAACCCTTCGCGTGCCAAATGGCGAGCCACCACAAAGCCGTCGCCCCCATTGTTACCGGGGCCACATAAAATCACGATGGGTAAATCCATCCAAGCGGGCGTGTTAGAGGATGAGTTAGCGCGATTGAGATACGCGTTGTTAACCTCATCGCCTACAGTGTTTTCTTGCAGGTAGTGGCAAATATAACGCGCCACCATGCCCCCGGCTGTTTCCATCAACGTTAAACCCGGTATGCCATACTCTTCAATAGCAAGACGATCAATATCTTTTAAGCTCGGTATTAACTTTTGCATGATGGTCACTCCCTCGTGGTGTTTGCTATCATGGTGAACGATTTGCTAAGAAAGCAGATTGAATTCTAAACCTCTATTTTCTCATAAATGCCCCCTGTGTCCCCATAAATCAGCTTGTTTCGTTAAAATGATACAATAG
>CAYGPY010000259.1:0-4495 GCA_964351765.1 uncultured Vampirovibrionales bacterium | reverse complement strand
TGCGAACAGTGATTTACAAGATCCCAACGGCATTGCTGATGACGTAACGGGTCTTGATAACAGTATTACGCCAATTACATCAAACACACCTACTTCTAATTTTACCTTTGATCCTGTGGGCAAAAACCCGAGTGCCTTGGATGTTCGAAATAATACCATTGGTGGTATTAACCAAATCTTTGGAGCTGATTTTGGAACCAGCTTTGGTTTTACACCTGACTTACTGAACGTGAATGGTATTGCTGTGCCTGATTTGGGTCGCAATCCAGATGTGATTAAGATTCTGGGTAGTACCACCATGTTTGTCAACAGCCTAACGCCATTAGGGCAAACATCCATCTTCCCAGATCTGTCGGGCTTGACACCAGCTCAACGCCAACAGCAGTTTAATGCGGCTTTCTTGGCTAGTCCTTATGCAGCGTTGTTTGCTTCGGCCCGCCTGAATGTGAATCCGACACTTAATGTGTTAGTAAATCCTGTTTTTGTTAGCCCTACTCTGGCCCAACCTACGTTTGGTACTCCTGTCTTTGGTAGACCCGTATTTGCGGGTGCAGGAAGTTTTCCAGCCTATGGTGCTCGTGCTCCTTTCGGTGGCTACGGCATGATGCCTCAAGGAATGCAGTCACCCTATGGAATGCAACCACAAGGTATGATGCAACCCCGTCCACAACCGTCTTATATGTCTAACTATAGCTTCTCGGCATTAACAGGCCAAACAATGGCCTCGTTACTAGGCCCTTACGCCGGTCTTGTCGGCGGAGGTCGTAGTCAGCAAAATGCCTATTCCCAATACAATCAAGCAAGCATGATGCCAAATCAAAACAACGCCATATTTGGATCCCAATTTGGTGCGGCTCAACAAGGGTTCGGTTTCTCACCACAAGGCAGACCGGCCCCTTATATTGCACAGAACCCGAACCTCCCACCTCAAGGCGGAGCACAAGGCAATATGTTTGCAATGATGAACCAATTAAAATTGATGTTTACTTCCCTGATGAATCACACGAATACGAATTAGCTTACAAACGAAAATTGAAACACTTGTCCCTGATGACACACACGACTTATGGAGAGAGACAAACGAGAGAAATCCCTGTTTTTATAACAGTTGAGATGGTGATTGCGGCCCAGCGAGGCCGCTTTTTTTTGCGTGTTTTTTATTTTTTAAACGACTGTAATTTAAAACTGAACCCATCAAATACGTTATAATAAGAGGTGTTGACGTCAATATAAATCAGGGAACATACATATGTATAATCAAGATCGATCCAAAACGTCTGAAAAGTCAGGGATGTTTACCGAGTCGGTGATCCGTACCATGTCGCAAATGGCTAAAAAATACGATGCCATTAATTTAGCGCAAGGCTTCCCTGACTTCCCATGCCCACCGGCTCTTAAAGAAGCGGCGTGCAATGCCATTATGGCTGACATCAACCAATACCCCATTACGTGGGGTGATCAGAAATTTAGAGAGGCCATTGCTGAAAAATACAAATGGTATCTCGATATGGATATCGATCCTGATAAAGAACTGTGTGTGACCTGTGGTGCGACCGAAGCGATGGCGGCGACCATGCTGAGCTGTGTGGATCCCGGTGATGAAGTCATTGTGTTTGAACCTTATTATGAGAACTACGGCCCTGATGCCATTATTGCTGGCGCGATTCCACGTTATGTCTCATTGCATCCGCCGCAATGGAGCTTTGATCCGGCTGAATTAGCCGCCGCCTTTAACACACGCACCAAGGCGATTATTATCAATACGCCTCACAACCCAACGGGTAAAGTGTTCACCCGTGAAGAGCTCGAAGTGATTGCGGGCTTGTGCCAAAAGTGGAACGTGTTGGCGTTTACCGATGAAATCTATGAGCATATTCTCTATGACGGAAATAAGCACGTGGCGATGGCAACCATTCCGGGGATGGAAGATCGTACGGTGACCGTTAATGGCTTATCAAAAACGTATAGTGTAACCGGCTGGCGTGTGGGCACCATTGTGGCGCCTGAAGAAATAACAATGGCTATTCGTAAGGTGCACGATTTCTTAACCGTCGGGGCGCCCTCACCACTTCAACGGGCTGGGGTCACGGCGATGAAATTGCCACCAGCGTATTATGAGGACCTGCAAAAAAACTATAACGCCAAGCGCGAACAGATGCTGGGTGTGTTGGATGAGGCCGGCATTAAGTATTTTAAGCCCCAAGGCGCGTACTATGCGTTCTGTGATATTTCTAACTTCGGCTTTAAAACCGATATGGAGTTTACGCATTACTTGGTTAAAGATATTGGTCTGGCCGTAGTGCCGGGCAGTAGCTTATTTAGAAGCCCAGAGCTCGGTCATAAATACGTGCGCTTTTGTTACAGCAAAACACCCGAAACCTTGGAAGCAGCCGGTGAAAAACTGTTAAAGCTGAAGCAAGCGATTCGCTTAGGATAAGTGATCAGATATTAAATACAAAAAAGCCTCGGTAATTTAACCGAGGCTTTTTAATAGAGTTTTAAAGAAACTATTTGTTTCTCGATAAGAATTTACCAACAGCACCTAAGCCCATAACACCAAGGCCCATTGGCAATGTGATAATAGGTAATGGTGAAGCAACAGTAAGAACAGCACCTGCTTTAATCGCTTTGCTGCTGAGGTCATTAACGGTGCTTTTTTCTGTAGAAGATGCTTTGGCTTTGCCAAGACGCTTTGCACGGTCGAAAAAGCCAGAAAATTGAGGTTGAACAGATGGACGAATATTCATTAGATGTTTTCTCCTAAAATAGTTAGTAAAAATAAGAATTAATTTTGATTGTTTTGGTTCTGCCCATTTTTGTATGTGGCAACAGCACTACCTACGACGGCACCTGTGACGGCCATAGGAAGGGTAATGACAGGAAGCGCCGCAGCACCTAGTGTTGCAGCAATAATACCAGCACGCTTAGCATTTTTTTTGCTGAAAAAGCCTGAAAACTGAACAGTGTCTGTTCCGGTAGGAAGCGTTTTATAAGTGTTTTTTGCTGAGGGCTGTAACTTCGCTTGAGCAAGGGATGAAAATTGAACGCCTGAAATCATTTCTAACTCCTTTTCGTTTGGTGTCTGGTTTCACTAAGCAGACAGTAAGAGTAAATCTTTTTTTTTAGCTCCTGCAATTGTAGCAATTCAATGCTGAACTTCAAGTTTTGTTTCAACAATGCAACGCTTTCGATATACTGTGGACATGCCCCCGAAATCACAAGGAAAAAGCGTTGATGTCTCTGTCGAAACAAATTTCACCCAGCAAACAGTCTGCTTTACTGGCCGATATTTGCCATAAGGTAAGTGCCTTGGGCTATATTCCGGGGCGATCGGGTAATATTAGTGCCAGAACTGGTGCTAAAAATGAAACGGATATGTTAATTACTCCCAGTGGCTGGAGTCTTCGTGATCTTGAGGCAGAGCATATGGTTGCTGTGCCAGCGCGTTCGGATGTGACTTCTGATTTAAAACCCTCCTCCGAAGGCATTGTGCATCAAGCTATTTACGCTGTTCGACCTGATGTCGAAGCGATTATCCACGCCCATCCGCCCAAGGCCACAGCACTCGCTATTAGTGGTAAGGGCTTAGATTGTTATTTAATTCCTGAGTTTATTGTTTCTTTGGGACAAGTGCCGTTAATTCCCTACTATCTGCCGGGTTCAGATGATTTGGCCAAGGCGTGTGCCGAGGTGTTCAAGAAGCACGATGCCGTGATTCTGGCTAATCACGGCGTGATTGTAACCGGTGACAGCTTAATTGAAGCATTGTATAACTTAGAGCTTCTGGAGAATTTTGCTGATACCTATATCAATGCCAGTATGCTCGGTAACGTGAACCACCTAACCCAAGCTCAAGTGGATGAGGTTCTGGCGTTGCGCGAGGCTGTTCAAAAACAGCGGCAAGGCCACAGTTAGTTTGCACCCAGTACATTTAAAGTAGTAAGCCTCCCCTTGTGATAATTCGATTTCACGCGCTTAAAATGGTATGATAGCCAGTACTGGTTGATGTTTAAGAAAGTGATAGAGAGGGATGTTTGCATGTCTGTATCGACTCAAGCTACTGATAAAATAAACGAAATTTTTCTAAAGGATTATCTGCCACCAACGCATTTAATTGATAAGACGGATCTTACCTTTGAACTGTTGGCCGAGGACGACGTTGTTGTTGGATCTGTTTTAAGTTTGCGTCCAAACCCAGAGGCCAAAGAATCGGGCAGTATTTGTTTGGATGCGGCTCCAGAAACCGCTTCTGAAGGGACACCAACAATGACACTGTTGAGTGTGCATATTGACGGACGTGAGTTATCTGCGGATGAATACACCCGTAAGGGTGAACAGCTTGTACTGAAAAACTTACCAAACAAGCCTTTTAAAATTGAAACCAAAGCGCGCATCAACCCTCAAGCCAACCGAACGCTTAGTGGTTTGTATACCTCGGGTGGTAAATTTACCACGCAATGTGAGTCTCAAGGCTTCCGTAATATTACCTTTTACC
>CAYGPY010000258.1:0-4505 GCA_964351765.1 uncultured Vampirovibrionales bacterium | reverse complement strand
CCAAGTCGATGAAAGTTGATATCGAATCCCAGTATGGTCAGTTATTGATTAATGAAGTAAATGTAAACCGTCTAGATGTTACTAGCTTCTACGATGAAACAACTAAACAGCAATTAATCTTGCCTAACGGCAATTCCGCTTGGTGGACACGAGATGTCACCGTTTATGATGATGTCGATAATACCTCCGATGCTTTTGATGTACTGGCCATATCAGTTTATTTTTTTAAAAACCAAACTGACACCACCCCCTATCGAAAATTTAATACTGTTGTTGATCAGAAAATTCGAAATTACAATCTGGAGGATAGTGGTGCAACGGCAAATAGTATGCCCGTTCTTAAAGAAACAACAGGCATGGTCTGGACACGTCTACAACGAAGTGACCTGTTTGACTTTGCCTCTGCTGATATTAAAGCGGGTCTTGACACAACCCAAATGGGTGGCGTAATGCCTAATACGACCAGCCAGTTTACCAGTGAAAATGGGGGACTTGTCGCTGGTACTCATGATGCTTCAGCCAGTGACCCTAATCGTGTCTGGCGACGTGGTTTTTGGCCAGGGCATGCCACATCAAACCTTTATTTTAGATTTCCTGCAAGTAAAGATCAGTCTTATAAAGTTACTCTTGGATTTAATTGCTACGAAGAAACCTATGTTGCAGGGGACATGATTTTTGATATCAATATAAACGGGACTACAGTCGACACGGTTGATCTGCTTGATGAAACGTCTCTTTATACGCTCCATCAAAAAAGCTACACAGCAACTCCGGTTTTAACCAGCGGTATCTATGCACTAAATATTGAAGTAAAAACAAATGGAAGCCCTCAACGAGTTAGAATGCAAGGGATTCAAATTGAAAAACAATAAAACAAACTCATCTTTTAATCTCCCTTTGCAAGAGAGGTCAAAACATTTTGGCCAATCCTTGGTTGAGATTTTGGTGGCTATGTCGATTTTTACAGTGGCCATTGGCGGGTTGTTTATGGCCACTAACGCCAGTAAGCAAAACCTTGCTCAATCAATGAAGATTGATATCGAGGCGCAGTACGCGCAGCTTTTAATGAATGAAGTGAATGTGTTAGACCGCAACGTTGAAACAATGTATGACGAAACGACGAAACAATCCTTAGCGCTGCCCAACGGCAATACGGTGTATTACACCCGTCTTGTTGATTCAGCATCAACCACAGCAGATATAAAAAATATTAGCGTCTACTTTTTCAAAGGCGCAACAGATACAACACCTTACCGAAAATTCAATCAAGAAGTGGTAATGGATGAGCAAAACTATAATATTTGCTTTGCCAATTCCAATGTGTCTTCCGCTGATTGCAAAGCCACCCCCTATACCGATGCAACGGGTAAAAAATGGATCTTTCAAAACACGTGTTGCCAGAACTTTGTTAGTACAGGCGGTTCGTATCGTGGTGGGTTGGCCAGTGGTGCAATGAGTACAGCCAATGCCGTTGCTCATGCTCCCTATCCTGGATCTTTGGACGATAACCTATGGAAACATGGTGGCGTTGCCAATACAGCTACTGACGATATTCTTTGGAAAATGCCCGCATCACAAGATGTAACGTATACAATTTCGCTAGGCATGATGGAATTTAGAAACACAGCGGCGATTGGCTGTCGTGTGATGGATATCTATATTAATAATGTTCAGGTGGAAGATGATTTCGATATTTTTGAAGAAACAGGCAACTACGCCATCCCCATTACCCGAACCTATACCACCACACCTATTTTGGATAGCGGATTATATCTCAATAAAATCGAGATGGTAGCCGTCAACCCCGATGCGTGTGGCAGTTGGCTTAACTCCAATGCTGTTCTTCATAATATCAGTGTGGTTCGCAACAAATAAAAATTAGTTTTAATATTAATTTTAAACGGACGCCAACTGAGTAATCTGCTGTTTGGTGTTTTCAATGGTTGTCGAGTTATCTATAACAGCAGTTTGCTTGCCTTGGGAGTTCAGCGCCTCTAAGCGACGTTGTTTTTCATCAAGGCTCATCTGGCTATTCAGTCTTGCTTCGGCGTCCGCACGGGTCATACCACGATTGGTTATCATGCGTTCTAGCTGTTGTTCTTTAGTGGCTTTTACCAACCACACGGCATCATAAAAATCAGCCAAATTACTTTCAAACAACAACGGGATATCTGCCACAGCCAATTTTTGATCTTTGTGCTTTTCAAAAAAGTCAGCCACTTCGGCCCGCACTTTAGGATGAATCATCGCCTCAAGCTTTTTGCGCTTCGTATCATCGGCAAACACAACACTGCCTAATTTTTTTCGATTAATATTACCCTGAGCATCAAAGATACTATCACCAAAAGCGGCTCGAATCTCAGCTTTAAGTGCCACGTTATTACTCAGTAACTCATGCACCACGTGATCGGCTTCAATTACATCCACACCCAACTCACGCAAAAATGTACCCACCATCGACTTGCCACTGGCAATGCCCCCAGTTAAGGCCACCTTTAACACGCTTGATGACGAGGGAGCATTAGCACCTGAGGTGTCGTCTTGTTTAGGTGCAGCCCGAAACAAGGGCTGACCATAATTAACGTTAGCTCGATACGAAGGCACAAACATCATACATTCCTTTTACTCACTCAAAATGAATGCTCTTATGCTACCATAATCGGAGATTTTAATACCTCGACGCAATAGTAAGGTTCTTACACCACCATGAGCTCAGACACGATAAATTCAGACGCCGTCAATCTTGACGATCGCTTTGATAGCTTCCCAAAAAAGCACAAAGTCTTTGTGTGGCTCACCGCTGTTTTTGTAACCTGCCTACTCATTGCCAATTTAATGGGCTCATTATTGTTCTCGTTCGCCCTTCCCTTCGGTCTTGAGTTCCCTTTTGTGGGTAATACGGCGCTGCTCTCAGCGGGAATTATTCCGTTTCCCATCACCTTCTTACTCACCGATCTCATCAATGAATTTTACGGATCCAAAGGCGCTCGGTTTGTCACCTTTGTGGGTTTTGGCATGTCCTTACTCTTGTTTTTATTTTTAAGCCTTGGTGATATGCTGCCCTATGATGCTCAGACCGTTATCTTACCTGAGCAATATCACGCTATCTCAAGTAATTACAGCCAAATGATTGTAGCCTCACTCACGGCCTATTTAGTGGGTCAGCTTCTTGATATTCAAGTATTCCAATGGTTTCACAGCATCACGAAAAGCAAAATGATTTGGCTTCGTGCCACAGGTTCTACCGTTATCTCTCAGTTATTTGATTCGTTGATTGTGACATTTATTGCCTTTCATGGTGATTTACCTGTAGAGAGCATTATGGCCATTGTGTTTAGCAACTACACGTGGAAGTTCTTGATTGCCGTGGGCATTACGCCTCTTTTATACCTCGGACACAGTATCTTGCGCCGTGTATTTAATGATAGGCCTGCCATTGAAACCACCTAAACTGAGCCATCTCATCTTAGTTTAGGAATAGTTGTCACAGAACCGTCACACAACTTGCGACAACCTCTTGGATTGATCTAAAAATAGAGTAAGAATTAGAATGCCCTCATGGCTCTTATAAATCGTAACGGAGTTATCAAATCTATGTTTAAGCTGCTTCCTAAAGAAGATAAATTTTACCGTATGATGCAAGAGATTGGCCAACACGCCAACGCCTCGGCACGCCACCTTAAGGTGCTGGTTGAAAGCACCAACGATGACGAAATCAAAGCGGCCGCTGAAGCCATTTCTAAGCATAAAAGTGAAGCCAAAAAAATTATCGCCAACCTCACCGAAGAAGCCTGCCGAACCCTCATCACCCCGTTTGATCGTGAAGACATGCAAGAGTTTGCCGGCGAGCTGTACGATGTGCCCAAGCACATTGAAAAAGTAAAAGACCGCATGTTACGTCACAACCTTCGTGATTTTAATGGTGACTTCAGTCGCTTTGCCACTGTAATTGAGCGCTGTGCTGATAGTATGGACACCATCTTAACCGAGCTTTCAGGCAAGCTAAACACCAAAACAATGAACGCCAAAGCCGCCGTGATGCACGAGCTTGAAGATCAGGGGGATGAAATTCTTGGGCAAAACATTGCCGACTCCTTCTATTCCATTCAGGATATTCGGGAACTCATTTTAAGAAAAGATCTGTACGAAATGCTGGAAGAAATCACTGATTTGTATCGTGATGCCGCCAACGTTGCCCTACGTATTGTCCTGAAGCACAGCTAATTGGAGAACCGCTCTTAAATTATGGATGCGTTTACCTTACTTGTTATTATTGTTGCTCTCGCGTTGTTGTTTGACTACATTAACGGCTTTCACGATGCGGCAAACGCAATTGCAACGGTTGTATCCTCACGGGCATTATCACCCAAGGTAGCCGTTATTTATGGTGCAACCCTTAACTTTGCCGGAGCCCTAATGGGTACCGAAGTTGCCGCGACCATCGGTAAAGGCTTGGTCCACATGGATGCAATTACGCTTCCGGTTATTATCTTTGCGCTGTTGGG
>CAYGPY010000257.1:0-4531 GCA_964351765.1 uncultured Vampirovibrionales bacterium | reverse complement strand
TAAACATTGCTAGGATGGTAAAGAAAGTCAGTGACAGATCAGGTATTAAGGTAACGCCTCACGGACTGAGAAGAACCTTTGCGACAATGAATGCAGAGAAAGGTCGTCCATTACATCTAATCCAAAAGGCACTCGGTCATGCTGATATCACAACGACACAAGGGTATTTAATGTCTGATCAAGAGACCGTAATTGAAGCAATGCAACAATGGTAGTTCAGTATTAAGAATACCTTCTTAAAAGTTGTTAATCGTCTCTTTTTCAATATTGATTAACTTTTGAGGCATTTTTATTAGACTTATTCGTAAAGCAGTCAAATAAAGGCTTGCAAACTAACGATTTAGCATGGAAATACACTTTAGAATAATATTTGAGCACGCTTTGGAATAATTTATAAATCGATATCTTTTTTTGGTAATGGTACAAATACGCTTGTACTCTTTTGGTACTCAGCATAGTCAGAACGAGAAATCAGTGCTCGTTCTTCGGTTGCTTTGACACCAGTAATGTTAATGAGAAAGTGCAGCATTAAGATAGGTGATATAAATGCCCACAATCCCGATGGTAGATTGATTGCCATAAGCGTATAACCGCACCAGATTGTCCATTCAAAAAAATAATTAGGGTGTCTTGAATATTTCCACAAACCCACTTGGCAGGTCTTCCCTCTGTTTTGAGGTTGATGTATAAACGTCTTTAGTTGTCGATCAGCAACGGCTTCACCTATAATACCTATGAGTGAGATAATCGTTCCCATAATCATTATTGATGAGAGCTGATCTTGCGGGTAATAGAGTACGATCAGTATAGGGATTGACGCGAGAATCATTAGTAAACCCTGTAATTGGTAAGCAACGTACGTAGCTATTTCTGGATGCTCTGAAAAATGTTCTCTAAATAAGGCATATCGGGCATCCTCTTTTGGATGTTCTTTTAAAACACGGCTTCCGATATGTGAGCCAAGCCTTAAGCCAGCCATTAAGACAATGCTTAGGATAATGTAAGAAGAGAGTGAAAATGTTTGAATTAGATACGCATAAAAAGCACTGAGCACAATAAAGCCAAAGCCCCAGTAAACATCAACAACTGTTGCATTTTTGACAAGACGACCAATAAAATAAACTATTGTCATGTTAATAACAACGAGTATGTATCCGAAACCCAGTAGCGTAAGTAAAGAGTGTGTCATTTAATATTAAACCTTTTCATTATCTTGGTTGAGTAATAAGGATTTAAATGTTTCTGACTTAAGTGCTTGAATCCCAACATACAAGGCACTGGCAAAGTTACCTAAGCCAAATAGTAGAGTAAGCCAGATTAGACGTGAAAAAACGGATTTTTCTTTGTAGAGAATCCAACAATAAAAAAGAAGTAAACCCGAATAAACGTCCACAATAGACGTTATAAACCACGGGTTTTTTAAGACCGGTTCAGGTACTTTAGCAATATGCTCGTTTAAACTTGCCCAGGTAATCGTGTAAGCCATAAGTAAAGCTAGAAGTATTGAAAGTATTAGAATTGATTTGTTTTTTTTCATTGTCCAGTTAACCTTAAGGATTCAACGTTAAGTTATTAGGAAACGTATAGACGGCTTGCACGACACTTATATTTCGCATCTGAAAAGCAGCTGCACAGTAAAAAAAGTAATAATGCCATTTACGAATAAATGTTTCATTAAAACCTAGCTCTTTAATCTCGTCCATGTGTTCCGAAAAAGCTGCATCCCAAAGCCGAAGTGTTTTAGCATACGAAAGCCCCATGTCCTCAAGCTCAAACAAGCTTAATTCGGTCGTTTTGTTAAGGGCTTTATTAATACGACCCACAGAGGGGAGCAATGACCCTGGAAAAATATGTTTTTGAATAAAATCAACGTTGTTTTTAAGTAACTCGTAACGAGAGTCAGGGCACGTAATCATCTGAATAGCGATAATTCCATTAGGCTTGATGAGTGAAGCACATTTTTTCATATAGGTGTCTAAATACTTGTCACCAACAGCCTCAATCATTTCAATCGAAACTAATTTATCAAACTGACCTTCAATGTGTCGATAGTCACAAAGCTGTACATTGATTTTATGACTTAACCCAGCATTTTTAATTTTTTCGACACTGTAAGCAAACTGTTCCTCTGAGATGGTTACTGTATCAATTTGACAGCCATGTTTTTCAGCTGCATACATCGAAAAACCACCCCATCCGGTACCAATCTCAAGAAGATGGTCCGTGGGTTTTAGACGTAACTTTTGACATAAAGACTCGTACTTGTTGAGCTGGGCTTGTTCAAGTGTTTCTGTTTTATCAATGAACTTTGCAGAAGAATAGGTCATTGTTGGATCGAGAAATAAAGCAAAGAAAGCATTATTTAAATCGTAATGTTCTTTTATGTTCTTTTTACTGTTTTGAATACTATTGTGCCGAAGTAAATGGGCTAGCTTATTAAACATACCCATTACGTTAAATAATTTATTATGGTTTTCAGACCCCTCTAAGACAGGGGAGTCATTAATATTGGTGATTGCCCATGATATGAAGGATTCTATATCCTCAGTGTCCCAATTCTTGTTCATAAAAGCCTCTGAAAAACCAATATGGCTCGACAGTAATACTTGAGTATAAAAGTCAGGATGGTGAATCGTAGCTGAGGCCTTAACAGAAGCCGTGAGCTCACCAATGTGAATAACTTCACCTGTTTCAATGGTTAGTTTTAAATATGCTTTATTCATTTTTTTTAATGCGGATAAAACTAGCTTTTTACTGGTTTTTTGAAAAAAGCTGAGCGATATAGCATCTTGCTTAACTGAAGTTGAAGACGATTTAGTCATATCTCTAGAGATGTCCTTATTTGAATTGATTTAGACTGAAGTGGGATTAATAACGGATTGTTGTAAATGAGAGTTAAATGATTTCTTCTGATGAGGCACACGCTTTAAGAAGAGCGATAAGGCATGCCAGTGAATATAAAATATTATACGAAGCGTCAGTAGTGGATAGAGTAATAAATAGTAAATCAAGCGGTGCGTTGTTAGTTTTCTCTCTTCACCTTTAAGCCATGTTATTACTTCAGGCCGTCTTGGGTTCTCTGACTCCATAGTGTGGATATCAATTTTGAAACCTACATCAGGAATAGAAAGCCGAAGCTTGAAGTTACTATCGAGATGTGTAAATGGAGAGACGTAAAAAAGCTTTTTAGTCTCAGCCGAAAAGACGGGTTTGTTGCCTTGATCATCTAGGGATTTCACAAGAAATAATTTCATTTCATGAAAGGTGTTTGAGACTTCAGCCACAACACACTTAGGCTTGCCTGATTGATCAAAACAGTAATAAAAGGAAACAGGATTAAACACATAACCCAGTATTCGGCAGTTAGTTAGCAGGTATATTTTAAAATTTTTAGAGTCAATATTATTTTCTGTTAAAAAAGCACTGATATTTTGTTTCACATTGCTTTTATTCGCTGCAGCATTGCTTTTTTTAGGGTAGTGGTCAGCATCATAAAAAGAAAAGATATTAAAACGATTCAAGCTGAACAAGGGCTGTTTTCGATCCAGCTCTTCTAATTTATCTAAATCAAAATAGAACATATAAAGAGAATGAAAAAACTTATATCGTTTGGGTGTTAAACGTTCGTGAAAAACATCGCACTTGTACAATGATGATTTTATGGATTCACTAGCCAGAGACATCAAATAATCTCCTTAAGGTGCTTTGATAAATGAAGAGCCGATGTAAAAGCATCTTCATGAAAGCCATACTTAAAGTAACTTCCACAGTAAAATAGGCGCTGTTCTTCTGATTGCTTATTGATATCCGAAAGTGTTTTTTGAGCCTGTATTGCATTCAAATTAAAAATTGGATGCGTATATTGAATTTCTTTTAAAATTTTATCAGGCTGGATATTATTTTTGGCGTTAAGGGATACAAAGTAATTTTTCTTTTTAGAGACTCTCTGGAGACGATTCATCCAGTAATGAACGGTCGGTTTATCTTCATTGTGTTTTGAATTATCAATACGGTAATTCCATGCTGCCCAGCATCGTTTTCTATCAGGCATAATCGATTCATCGGTATGCAGAATCGCTAAATTTTCTTCATAATCAAAGGATGATAATAATTCAGACTCAAAGGCTGAAGGGTTGCTTAGTAGTTGTAATGCCTCATCGGCGTGCGTGGCAAGAATCACGTAGTCATAGGTTTTATTTTTGCCTGATTCAAGTTTAAGCTCAACACTGTTTTCATGTTTTGTAATCGTCGATACAGCATCATTCAAGTGGAATACAGCGTTCAGTTCCTGTCTTAACTTGGCAATATAATTTTTAGATCCACCCGTTACGGTGTACCACTGAAAGTGAGTGTCTAGTCCTAAAAAACCATGGTTATCAAAAAAACGTAATAGTGTCTGAATGGGAAAACTCATCATTTTTTTTGTACTGGTTGACCATATTGCCGATCCCATAGGGGTTAAAAACCAGTTAGTAAAAGCTTTACCATAATTTTTATTTTGAATAAATTCTTGAATTGTATA
The DNA here is from genome assembly GCA_964351765.1 of uncultured Vampirovibrionales bacterium. Lineage (GTDB taxonomy): Bacteria > Cyanobacteriota > Vampirovibrionia > Vampirovibrionales > Vampirovibrionaceae > CAYGPY01. The sequence goes on along the minus strand of CAYGPY010000257.1, from coordinate 9 downwards.
GTTCTCATA
>CAYGPY010000256.1:0-4541 GCA_964351765.1 uncultured Vampirovibrionales bacterium | reverse complement strand
ATATATAGGTTCATTTAAATCATCGACTAAAAGCCTGATTTTCGTCATTCCCGCGCAGGCGGGAATCCATTGCACGGTGAAGCACAGACTTAATCAAGCGTTATTTAGCCCCGGCCTGTTCCTAAACACGATAGATTCCCGCCTACGCGGGAATGACGCACTTTATCGTTATGCCTATGCCTCTAAACCGAGTATTCGGGCTTAAAGTCATCGGGCACCGCGATTTTCTCGCCACCGGTGCGCATTTCGGCTTCAATATCATCAATCAGCTCGGCACCAGTCTTGCGTTTGCGGTGCGCCTCGGCATTGGCTTCTTGACGAGCCGTGGGCTTGGAACCCAAACGCTCAATCACCTTGGTTGCCATCCGTTCTTGCTCTAGCTCTTTTTCGAGCTTGGTGTTTTCTTTCTCCAGCTGATGAATCACGGCTTTTAGTTTCTTGGCCTCGGACTCTTCATCGGCCTTTTTATAGGCGCGACGCGCGACTTCTTCGCTCAGCTTGTTAAACACATCCTCAAGCGAGGTATTGGCCTTGGCACTAAAGGTCTGCCCAACTTCGGGCGTAGCACCCGCGTGCTTACACAGTCGTTTGCGCACCTGAATGAGCTGCGTGTGGCCCTTGCCATAGTAATAAAACTGACCCGGATTGAGGGCTTTAATATCGTGAAAAGAAATACCCGCTTCGTTCAAGAAGGGCTTGATCGCCTTGTAATCCTGCTCACTGGTGATACCACCAAACCAAAAGCGGTTGCATTGGCTCAAAATATCTTTGTTCAAACTCGCCGGACGCTGCGTGGCCCACAGGCTATCAATCGCCCGTTTACGTCCACGCTTGGCCACCTTTTGGCTGGCCTGCACAGGATCCTTACGCGTTTTGCTGCGCTTGCCACCCACGCCATTGCGTTGTGGGGCATAGATTTGCGCTTCTTCAACAACCAATCTGATTTTAGTGCGGTATTTTTGCTCTAGGTTAAACAGATGCTCGGCAATGACGCCATAAAAATGTTGTTGGTCTTCATCCACGTGATCCGACAGATCAAAGACGGCCGACATTCGATTTTGAAGCATCGCCTCGACATACAGATCAATGGCGTCTTCTTCTAAAGGCAGGTTACCGTGTTCGCCCCCAATGATCATCATGGGGTAGCGCTCGGCAAGGGTAAAGTGCTCGCCTTCGGGATCGATGATGCAAATCAGCGAGCCAATCTCAAGGGTCTGCTCGATAATCACACCAGTGAGGTAGGACTTACCCATACCCGAGGAGGCCAGAATCGCATCGCGCTCGCCAGTTTGGGCGTACAGGTCGCCAGGGATTTTAAAATTTTTGCCCACATGCAGATCGCGGGAACCGGACGGTGTGAGCTTGTTTTTAAAGAATTTAAACATCGTAACTCTATTATAGCGAGCCACCCCACCCCAAGGCACCTGACCGATCGATTAATCTTAAGAGGGGTGCAAGGCATGTGGACATCATGGTTTAAGCGCGTGAAACAACTAATTATTAAGTACCCATCACCTTATACTTGATAGAATAGAACCACTATAGAATTGAGGTTTATTATGCTTAAGAAGTTTGCAATTGGTTTCACTATTTTTATTGCGCTCGCTGTGGGGCTTTTTTATCTGGATGAATGGTGGTTTGATAGAAAAGCCCCTGAAACATTCTCAAAACCAAACGCCGATGCCCGTGCCCGAAAGCACTTGATAGAATATAGCAAAGAGCACAACGTATCCTTTTATGAATTCAAAGGCCCCTATTTTAAAGAGCATTTGGGCTTAGATTTTCCTGTGTATACAGTATGTTATAGAAATCCAAATCACTATTTTTGTTATGATGACTGGCATGCTCGTTTGTCAGCACGTACTCTTGAAAAAGGAGAAGAACAGCCACGCGACTATTCTTCTCCTGACTATGAAGGTTGGTAACTAGTTTAGTATTTCTGAAAATCGATACATTTTTTTGAAATGGGATGCGGAATTGGGTTTAATGTGAATGTCAAAACTGGCACTGCTCCCAGGGGCAAAACGTTGTACGCCTCTTACTGCTAATTCAGGGAAGTAGCCTCTTCCATTGAATGCTTCCGCATGAAAATCATACTTTTCGAGATAATTACGTGACTTTTCGTCATCTTTAAAATTAACTATTTCGGTATGAAGTGTAAAGGTATAGTTTTTCTTATTGATGACAATATGAGTGTTTTTAAGATTGACTTTTAAACGGCCAAACGTCAGATATCGTGAACTTAGTTTGGGAATATTAAGTTCCACTTCCGTAAACGGGTCATCGATCAAAATGTGTGAAACCTTAGCATTACTATACACCTGTACTTTTTTATTGAGTGATTTTGATAACAGCCTTGCTTTCACATCATCATGTAAATCAGCTACCAATAATTCTCTTTGATTCTTTAATAATTTTTTCACATCCAAACTGTCTGAAAAATCCAGTTTGCTAAAATCAATTTCAACCGATTGCCCTTCACCTGTTTTGTAATGCTCATACAGTGCAAAAAATAATTCTTGATCTGTGCTAAATGATATTGGCTTGGGCGGTAAATTACTTTTAGAACCCGCCTTCTTTTCAATACCTATTGGTAATGCATAACGAGGCGCTTTCCAAGCAGCATATCCATAATTTTGTTTAGTATCTTTTTGACGCATTTGATTCATCTGTAGTTGCATCAACCTAGCATGCTCTTGCTGGGCTTGTGCCATTTGCATCATCGCATTTTGATTTTGTTGTGCTTGTTGTCTTACTTGGCGCCGTGCGTTGATGTCGCGTTGCGTGACCGAGCGCGCGCCGAAGTTTAGATTGCTTTGAATTTGGTTTAGATCCTCTTGGATGAAGCCCGTGTTTTGATAACTTGGGAAACCGAAGATTTATAGTGTTTTAATACCTCTATGCTTGATAGAATAAATACATTCGAAATACGAGGTAATAAATGATTAAAGCTTGTATAAAAAAATTACAAACAGCAACTTCAAGCCAGCTATATTTATACTTGCTGACTATTTATATTTTGATGATATTTATTGTGCCAATAATTGCTTGGCTTACGTCAGAATTGCTTGAATATCTTTTCAACGAAGATGCTTCCAGCTTCAACTATGCTATCAGTCTTTATTTCATTGTTGAGTATCTTCTATTATTCACTGGAATTTACATAACTCACCTAATAAAAACTAAAACTAGCTCGTGGCTAAGGCACTTACTAGCTTTAAAGTTTATTTTGATGTTGTTAATTATACCCGTCTATTTTTGGATATGCGGGCTATACTTTACTTTTCTGTTTTTTGGTATTTATGGCTGTCTTATAAAAGGCCAATGCCTGTAAAATCATCTATAATCTATAAATGTAAACGGACGCCTTTCATCTGGATATTTTACCCAGTAGTGCTCATAACCTTCTTGCATAGCTCGATTATCACGAACATTCAGCTCCTCCAATACATTTAAACCCATTTCACCTTTTAACCATGCCGCTCCGTACATCTCAGATTCATCCAACTTGCCTGCCGCTGCTAAATACCCGTAAGTAAAATTAGATAGGTAACCTGCTCTTACTATCTCACCATTATAAATTGCGTATTCATCGGTAGTCTTTATAAAATAATTTTTGTCAATTTTCATATTACCATTCTTGTCATAAAGAACTCTTTGACTAGGCAAATCATGATTTACTTGCATATCCCAAATACTATTATTAGGTATATTTTTAAGGAACTCGCTATAAACATTCTGTTTATCAAGATTAAAAAATTTACCTCCCTTATAAAAGCTATCTTTAACGAGAGAGCGCATGCTTTCTAATTTACCTTCCAATTTATTAGTCACATCAGGGTAAGCTGATTTATGTAGGTTAGGGCTGGTTGGGTATTTTAATGGCGGGTATTGACCATGCACAAACAAGTAATCTACAAATGCTGTAGCCTTTTGCCTTGCTTCAGTTGTTCCATAAGCCCGATTACCAATAATGATATACCCGTCCTTATGGCGAAGTGCGTTTTGGCCGACTATAGCTTCAACAGCAAAAGCCCTTGCAAAATCTGTTAACTTAACGGCCTCTGTATCTTTGCCTTTGTAAATTAATTTCCACTTCTCTACAGATAGCTCATGCACAAATTGCTGCCATTCCTTCTCTGTTTGATATGGCTTTAAACGATTTACTAAGCTCGTATTTTGTTTCAAGTATCTCAAAGGCGACTTTGCATCTGTCTTTTTAATCAACGTCAATGCTGATTTCAGACTTAGTGTCGATATTCTCTTACTTGGATTTGCTTTCCAGCCTTGAAAACCATAATTATTAATAACGTCATATTTTTTTTGGGCTTGCAATTGAGTCCTACGCATTTGATTCATTTGTAGTTGCATCAGCCGGTTTTGTTCTTGTTGGGCTTGCGCCATTTGCATCATCGCATTTTGTTGTTGTTGTGCTTGATGTCTTTCTTGGCGCCGTGCGTTGAGGTCTCTTTGCGTGACCGAGCGTGCGCCGAAGTTTAGATTGCTTTGAATTTGGTTTAGATCCTCTTGGATGAAGCCCG
>CAYGPY010000255.1:0-4555 GCA_964351765.1 uncultured Vampirovibrionales bacterium | reverse complement strand
CGGTAACGGTAACCCTTATGGTAGTTGGGAAAATACTGAGGCCGGCAAGCTGTACAAACAATTTGAAGATGGTGGTGCTGGACCAGAAATCCTAAATCCGATTCGTGAAATGGCACAATTTGAATATGATACCGCCGGAGAAGCTCAGAACTATGCTGATGGTGACGCATCAAACTTGGATATTGCTAAAGATCTACGTGCAGCGTTGCCTAATTTATTTAACGAAACACTAATGGCTATTGCTGATGGCAATATTGGTGGCCTAGATGGTGCCGATTTAGCCCTGCTTTCATCCTATACCGACAGCGCTATTGCTTGGTCATTTAGTGTTGATTTAACTCAAATGGATGCTGGGTTATTTAGTGCTGTCGATCTGGATATGCAAGATTTTTATCAGGAGATTGCCGAAGGATTGGAAGTCGATGGTGATGGAACAACTGTCATTGCGGATAACGCTCAGATCGCTGCATTATTGATGTTGAGAGATTCTATGGGTTTAACTCTCGGAGATATTTTGGATATTTTAAGAGGTGATAAGACCTTAAGTGATGTGTTAACCGACGGAAACACGGTCGCACTTGCTGATTGTAAAAATGCGAGCAACTGTCTTATGCAAGAAAATGATCATGACCAAACGCTTGCAGCGCTAATGGTTGCTCAAGCCCAAGCTGAACTCGCTGCTCTTACAGATTCCTGTGGTGACTTGGGTGCTGAGTCAGCATCATTGTCTACAGGGGTTGTTTGTAATCCTGAAGAAGAGGAAGAGCTTGAACCTGAGCCTCCTATTTGTACTTTTCCAATGGTAGTCAGCCCAACGGGAACAGGCTGTGTGCCAACTAGTGGTGGCCCCTTCTAAAAACAATCCTCAATCTTGAGCATATTGTTATACTAACTGAATAGATATAGGTTAAACGAAGTTAAAGTATGTATTAAATTACCCTTATATTTTTAAACTTAAAAAAAATACGTACTTGGAAAAGAGATGATGGTTTTTATGCTTACAATGCACGATCAATCAACGTCAACACCCTCTCTAAACAAACGCTCATATCGAGGTCAGTCCTTGGTGGAGTTTGTGATGATTGTGCCCGTGATTATTCTGCTTATGGTTATTGCGGCTTATGTAGGCATGGCGATGTACCACGGCAATATGGCGTCAAGCGCGGTTAAGGGCCCTTCGATGCATAAGTTAGAAATGGCTGATAACCCGGCCGCTGTTGGTGAAGGTGACCTGATGGGCTTTGCTATGGCTAGTGCCCCAACGGGTAACATTAACGAAGGTGGCGTATTAGACGCATTAACGCTTAGTAATGTTAGCCCTTTAACGAGCGTTATGGTAGGTGAAAAAATCTTTACAGCACCTTTATTATTTGCCAATGTTGATTTTGTCTTTAGTGCCTCTGAAAGTATCCAGCTTCAATTGTTAGAGACTGCCAATCAAGGTGGTGTTATTCGTGTTGAAGATGAAGGCATTCGATTGGTTGAAGTAAAACCTATTGAACATCCTGACTATGTCGACATTCCTAATCGACTTCAATTTAACGAGCCCAGTAGTTGTGCACTGGTTGATCATGGACCTGCCATTGCCAATTCAATTTTTCCTAACGCACCGGGTGGTGGTAGTACTTATATTTCGACCCTTCCACCTGACGGTAACAGTCCATTCACCTATGCTGCAACTCTGTCGATGCGTCATATGGTGGAAGATTTATGCCCTTTAGGTGCAGAGCAAGGAACATGTGAAGCTGAATTTGCTAATTTTAGCGATCATGACATAACACTTGAAATCGTAACCGGCACAGCCGCCGGTACCATGACAGGGGAGCGTACTATTAACAACCCTCCTGGCGGACCTGGTTTTTCAATGAAGGAAACGGTTACTTGCACAGGTGATGACTGCTTAAATGCCGGAGCTATTTTAGGTGATGAAGAGGGCGGTAACTTCGAAATGACGAGACTAGGTTGGTACACCTATCCAGCAGGGCCCCATGGTGACTATCATGATCCTAGTGGCTCTTATACCGATCCGCCTGCCTCGTTTGTCGATAATTGCAATTCACGCAAGCAGGCTGAATGTATTGCCATTGAGCTAGGTATTTTAGCAAGAAGAGTTGCTTGGGATGGTACTTACCGCTTTGAATGTGATGCCAACTAAAACTGATTTATTTATTTTTTATGGAGTTCAATTTTAATGAACCTACTTAAACAAAAACAACGTGGCTCTATTTTGGCAATGGGTGTTGCTGTACTAACCTTAATGGTTAGCTTTACCGGCATTGCGATTTATGTTGGTTTGCAAGCCTATGGTCAAAACGAACTTCAAAAAGCTTGCAATACGGCAGCTCTAGCTGGAGCTCGTGCTATGTTTCCGGGTTACGACGCGGCTGGTGCTCCCATAATAGAAGCCGGTGCTGGGACGGCTGAAGCAAGAGCCACCTTTACTGCCATTAGGGCTAATACAGGTGTATTGGAAATGATTAGTGCAGCAGAAGTACTTGGCGGCGGTGCCGACTTTATTACTTGCACAGCCCAAGGTGAGCTTGAAACGGGGTTTCTAAGCTATATCGGCATTGATAGTATTGCTTTAGAAGCCAACGCGGATGCACGTGCATTACAGTATTCACCAACGTCGTTGTATGGGCCTAGAATAGTAAACCCCTCTGAATTAGATGTGCCCACTTTTATGATTGATATGCCTTCTGACTTCCCAATAACAGCCTTGCCTGAAAATGAAATTTATATTGAACAAGTCGAACCTATGCGAGGCTATATGGTAGAAATATGTGCTGGCGGAGAATGCACTGATATTACACCGAGTGCCACACCAATCGGCGGTGGGAGCTTCTTACATAATGACCGTGTCTATGGCACAGCCGTATTTAGTATGACGGGTCTCGCTAGTAAAGGGGCCATGGTTCGAATTAAAGATGATGGTGTCTGGGATTCTTATAGTGGCGGTCGCGGAGGCATTCACTACCTTGACTCCGATCCACTTACTCTTGAAGTCATTCGAATTGCATCATTCCCTGCACTTTGCCCACGAGGCGATTGCGGAAGCGTTATTCCTTCTGGACTTGAGCCTCTCTAAGGGATGCCATCCTATAAAAACCTACTCGGCCATGTCGTGGTCGATGTAGAAGGGTTCGCTCGACATGATGTAGTCTTTGAATACCTTGCCGGTTGAATTCATTGACATTGGGGCATCGGTACGAGAGAAACGACTTGCTTGCTTAAGCAAGGCTTCTTGGCTGATTTTTTTAGCATCAATGGCTTCAAGGGCTTTGCGCTCATCAATAACAATGTTTAATACTTCAGAAGACTGTGACATAGGGCACTTCCTTTTTATAATTGGGGTTTGGAGAATAGTGAAACGGGTGGCAGAAGGGATTTTGTTTTTTATATTGAACTTATGAACGGGGTAATATCGGAGTAAGAGGCGTTTTTTAGAACTTCTCTGGCTCTGTTTAGATAAATACTCGTCAATAGAAAAACGTGCTAGTCAATTTAAAAACACCGAATTCACAGCTCATCCAAGCAAAAAAACCATCATTGACGTGAAATCCCTCACGTTTTTTCTACGTGCTGATCTACTCTATTGATCAGGCTCGCAAAGGTAATAACGTCAGTGCGCAAGCATTTCCAACCATATCGTGTGTTCTATCTACTTACTAGTCTACCGAATCAGCCCAATGCTGAACAGTTTCTAGAAGTTTTGTTAAGTAGGCACCTTCTAAGGGGGTTTCATCCACCCAATGCCATTGAATGGCTTTATTAGGACGATGAAAGGTCATCTGACGACGCGCATATTGGTGCACATTAATTTGAATTTGCGCTAAAGCCTCTTCCCACGTCATTGCACCAGAAAGAAACTTTAAAATCTCAGGGTAGCCATGCGCCACTTGCAGGGCGTGCGTATCGGCACCGTATTTTTCTTTTAATGCGCTTACTTCATCCACCCAGCCCTCATCCATCATCACATCAATGCGTTCATCAATGCGTTGGCGTTGCTTATCTCTGTCTTGATACGACAAGCCCAACCACAGTACATCCAGCTCATCTTTGGCTTCGCGTTTATCAGGCACGGGCTTACCTGTTAGCTCAATAATTTCCAACGCCCGAATCACTCTCATCACATCATTAGGATGGAGTTGCACCGCTCTGCGAGGGTCTTGTTCTTGCAAACGTTGATACAATGCATCCGCACCGTGATCTTCAGCAAAGGATTTTAACTTTTCTCGAATTACGGGGTCCGGCGGCACAGGAGGCACAAAGCTCTCTTGCAGCAACGCTCTAAAATAAAAACCGGTTCCACCCACCACCACAGGAATCGTATCCTTCTTCCAGCATGCCTCTAAGCAGGCATAGGCATCTTTTTGGTAGCGTTCCACCGTAAAGGGTTCACTTGGAGGCACAACATCAATTAAGTGGTGTTGGATGCCTTGTTTTTCTTCTTCAGCGGGCTTGGCCGTGCCGATGTTGAGTTCCTGATACACCAGCTGAGAGTCTGCCGAGATAACCGAGGACGTTAACGCCTTGGCAATCGCAACCCCAAGGC
>CAYGPY010000254.1:0-4561 GCA_964351765.1 uncultured Vampirovibrionales bacterium | reverse complement strand
CTTTTTCACCCAGACGGTAACTCAATGAATATTTTGGTGCAGAAATGGAAGTGCATGAAAAAAAGAAAGCACTGCTTAATGCCAAAAGACTCATCGCCAACGTAATACGAAGCGAAGACAATTTAATAACCATCAAACTGGGCCCCCACTTGGTTACGGCCGTTTTCTTTTGCGCGATACAAACCTTGGTCGGCAAACTCAACAAGCACCTCTAAAGACTGGCCATGTGTTGGGAATGTTGCCACACCCGCACTCACGGTTACTTTTTTAGTCACCCCCCCACCAATATCATAAGCCTGTGCAGCAATACCATTTACAACTTTTGACGCCACTTGAAGTGCACGTAATTCATGATCGTCACTATGTATATCTTTAATTAGGATTGCCATCTCCTCACCACCATAACGAAAAACTTGATCTGAAGCCCTAACAAGAATTTTTAATTGCCTAGCAACACACCGAAGTACCTCATCACCAGCCTGATGACCATGTGTATCATTGAAATTTTTAAAATGGTCAATATCGAGTAAGATCAATGAAAATTTCGTATCGGTCTCACTCGATGACATTAACGTCTCATCCATCGTCTTCTTAAAATAGCGATAATTATATAGACCCGTCATACTATCGGTATTCGCCTGTAAGAACACTTGTGAGTAAGCGTAATTCTTATATACGTACTTCCCTAACAACACCACTAAGGCCGACAAGGCAATAAAAACAAGTGGTACAACAATATCAAACCACGTGTTTCCATAGGTAAATAGCAAGACCGTGGTAACAACATAAGCCACAGCCAGAAGCACCATCACACCGATTTCAACACCAATAGACCGAATCTTGATGCCTGAAGCAAACACCATCAAGCAAAAAACCGCCACAAGCAGCCCTTGCATTACAGCACTGGAGTGAGATACAACCGGTGTGTTTTGATACAGATTATCAAAAGCCGTCGCATGAATTGCAATAGAAGGGAGTGCACCAATTGGTGTTAAACGGTAATCGGTTCGCTCGGCATCCGTCACTCCCACAAAAACAATTTTATCTTTTAATAGGGCAATAATTCTATCGTCATCACTTGATTTTGTTTTAGAAAAACCATTTTTCTGGAGTTGTAAAACACGCCACACAGGAACCTCTCGATAAGGCTTGGGTAAAAACGCTGACTGAAGGCGCTGTGTTAACTGATCTGTTGACGCATCAATCGTTTTTAATTCAAAATTCTTTTGAAATTCGCTCATATTAGAGCTTAGTTCAATATTTTGACGCGCTACTTTTAGTGACACAAGCTGTTCACGCCAATCATCCCAGTCTCGATTAATACGATACCAGCTTGTAAAAACACCTTGGTTTGGATTTAGGGCGATCGGCTTATTGATAACCGATAATAAATTAGGCTCATACGAAATCAATGGGCTCGTAACAGCACTGGTGTCTGCTTTATGATCTATTTTCGTTTCACTCGCATTTTTTGAGTTCAACTTAACATAAGCTTGAAGCGCCAGAGACGGGAAGTAATCGACGTGAGTTTTAAAATGGAAACTCCCCTCAGGTGAAAGCAGTGTACCATCCGTTAGAACACGACGGTTTGAGGTATCAAACCACTGGTGTGTATCCTCATTCTGCGTAAATGGCTTTCTGTCTGAATAAACAAGTAGCGGGTATTGGAACTTATAAAATAAAGGGTAATCTCGAACAATACCATCATTAAAAGAATTGAGGTTATTGACGCCAAGCCGACTTGATACATTGGCAATATCAGGAATTAATTTTCGGTAGTTATTAAACGTAATGGTATCGTTGGTAACATCTTGACCTGAGAATTCGATCGAATTGGTTATCTTTAAAGATAATGGCGAAATATTCTTCACATCAGATTCCGTGAGCTCCAACCCAAACTCTCGATTCGCCTCATAGTCATTATCGAAGTGAACACTGAGGACACTCGAAGGAAACTGCTTAAGCTCACCTAAAAACCGCTGATATCCTTCAGCTTCGGCTTCACCCAAATTCGAAAACGGATAATCATAAACCACAAAACGTGCCCCTGCACGTCGTAACGTTGCAAGCACATCGGCATGGGTATCAAAAGCAAACTCAGCACGATTGTTTTCTTTTCTATTTAGTTTTGATGTGGTTTCATCAAAACTAATCATAACAATATCATTACTCGATTTGAGTGCCTGAATATTCCGTCTTAAATCATATGTCTTTAATTCAACATCATTGAGAAATTGATTCACGGGGAAAAAATAGCTCAGCCCAATAAGTAAGCCTAAGGCCGTCAAAAACACGAATGACGTGAACAATAAATTTAAAACACGTTTCATAACTGTGGGTTATGCCTTGCCTAAACAATCGCTATCGATAGAACTATCAAACCGTCGTTTAGAAATTACTTCACTATCGAGTTTCACAAAAAATAGAGCAGCCATATTATGCCCATAAGGATGGCTCATTTCATTATACCGTCAGGACTGAAAGAGGATCAGAGGAAATAGTAAAAGAAAGCGAAATACCCTCCAGATAAAGGAGGGTATTTCACGTATTATTAATGGTGGCAAAAAACAGGAATGCTAGCTGCTTTTTTTAGCGACCGCTTTCTTTGTCGTTTTCTTGGCCGTACTTTTTTTCTTAGCCACCGTTTTGGTAGATTTGTTAGCCGCTGTTTTTGTCTTTGCCTTAGCCTTGGATTTGGTTGTTTTTCGTTTTGCAGCCGCTTGTTTTTCTTTTTTTGCTTCAATCCGCTCAATGGCGTCCTCAAGCGTTACGGCATCTGGGTCGCTATCTTTAGGTAATGCTACCTTTAATTTGCCGTACACAATAAAGAAACCGAAACGACCTTTTTGGATTTTAACAGGCTTTTTCTTGTACTCGCCCACATTGATACTGCGCTTACCGCTTTTCTTGATCACCTCGGTCGCTTCTTCAAGAGTTACCGTTAGGACATCAAGGTCCTTGAGGGACACAAACATATCATCAAATTTTAAGAACGGACCAAAGCGACCCAGACCGGCTGTGATCATATCACCCGTTTCGGGATAAGGCCCTACTTCACGAGGTAAGGACAACAACGACACGGCACGATCCATGGTGACTTGCCCTGGTGGCAAATCGGCAGGTAATGATGCACGCTTGGGTTTCACAATTTTTGGTTTTTTAGCACGAGAACCAGGTGCGGGTGGCACCTCTTCTTCTTCACCAAGCTGAAGATACACACCATAAGGGCCTTTGTGCATCGTAATGACTTTTTCGTTTTCAGGGTGTTTACCTAATTCAACAGGGCCTTGAGCGAATAACTCATCGCCACCATCTTCTTCGCCTGCCACCTTGAACTGACGTGTGTACTTACATTCAGGATAATTAGAACACCCAATAAAAGCACCATAACGCCCTAAGCGAAGACCTAATCGGCCGTCATCACAGGTCGGACAATTACGGGTATCTTTACCGTCTTCTCCTGGTGGAAAGAAGTGATGCCCAAGTGCGTCATCTAAGGTATCAATAACTTCAGTGATGGTCAGATCTTTAGTGTTCCCAATGGCTTCGGTAAAGCCTTTCCAGAATTCCTTGAGTACGGCAGAGGAACCGAGTTCATTGGCGGAAATTTTATCAAGCTGACCTTCCAAGTTCGCCGTAAAATCATATTCCACATACTGTTTAAAGAAATTCGCTAAGAAGGTTGTAACCAAACGACCACGGTCTTCAGGAATAAACCGTTTGCTTTCTAAGCGCACATAGTTTCTATCCTGAAGCACGCGAATAATACTGGCGTACGTTGAAGGCCGGCCAATACCGAGTTCTTCCATCGACTTAACCAGACTCGCTTCAGTAAAGCGTGGTGGTGGCTTGGTAAAATGCTGCTCTGGGAGCACAGACTCACGTCCAAGAACGTCGCCTTCTTCCATCGTCGGCAGTATTTTATCATCATCGTTTTTGCCGACCGTTTGATAAACCTTCAAGAAACCATCAAACACCAGCATCGAACCCGTGGATTTTAAACCCACCGATTTGCTTTGAGGGTGAAACAAAATGGTGACCTGGTCTAATTCAGCACTTTGCATTTGGCAAGCCATCGCTCGTTTCCAGATCAGTTGGTACAACTTAAACTGATCTTCATTCAAATACGACTGTACAAATTCAGGCGTGCGAGCCACATCGGTTGGACGGATCGCTTCGTGCGCCTCTTGCGCGTTTTTAGCTTTGGACTTATAGACACGAGGTGCCTCTGGCAGATATTTATCGCCATAGTTAGATCCAACATAATTACGGATGCTCGCAACCGCTTCTTCAGAGAGGTTCACGCCGTCGGTACGCATATAGGTAATTAGACCAGTGGTCTCGCCTTCAAGAGAGATACCTTCATACAACTTTTGAGCCACCTGCATGGTCTTAGAAACCGAGAAGCCCAGCTTGCGTGAGGCATCTTGCTGTAGGGTGGATGTGATAAAAGGGGGTTGTGGGTTACGACGAACACGACGCGTCTCCATCGAGGTCACGGATAAGTCTTCAGCTTCAACCAGTTTTGTTACGGCTTGGGCTTTTGCTTCACTGTTTAATG
>CAYGPY010000253.1:0-4570 GCA_964351765.1 uncultured Vampirovibrionales bacterium | reverse complement strand
AGAAATACTGAGTCGGCCACATCGACGACGCCGTCTTTATTGTGGTCGGCGGTTGATTGCTTGGTAAAACTTTAAAAGGAGACGTAGATACCGATGTTGAATTGCTTTTAGGATCAATCGGCTTGGGGATTACCAAGGTCGGGTTTATTTTTTCGAGGGTTTTTTCTGGCGCTGATGGTACAGGGAGTGCTGTTGTGGTTTGGGTTGCAATGCTATGTTGTGGATTAGCTTCGCCCAGTACATAGCTGAAAATGCGATTTGCCGTAGCGTTTTGGGACGCTGTAATGTCCCAGTTTAATAACGTGGCTTGCTTGGTTTGAATCACAGCGGGCACACTATTGGCGCCGCGCCAAAAACCAATTAATGAGTGCTTTGAAGGGGCTTTAACCAGTAGAACTTGTTGACCACTCTTTAGTTTGGCAGGTAAGACTGCCGGTGTGCTCTCATCTTTTTTAGAGGGATACCATTTATAGGCGTGACTTTCTTGGGCAATACGAGCACCAACCAGTTCCATATCCATATCGTCCAGGACTTTGCTTACCGAGTTTAGCGGTTGCTGCCCTGTTGGAAAGAGAACAAACTGACCACCGCTGCGTGCAAATTTTTTGATAAAGTAATGCTCTTGTGGCGTAAAAAAGCGTCCAATCGGAACAATGAGTGTGGTATTTCTGGCATTGTGAAAGGCATTGAGTTCGGAATAGGTAAGGGATTCTACTTTGATTCCCATTTGTTTCAACGTGTTTTGAATAGCATCCAGTGATGATTCCTGAATGCCTTTAGATTCATATAAATAGAGCGTGTTCTGGTTATGATTTTTTAAGGAAGCGGGAAATTGAGGCACTTTAGCCGGCGCTGATGTATTAACAGAAACAGTAGTTGGCTCGGCTTCTTTGGCTAAGGGGGTTTCAGCCAGTGACAAAGTCTGATATACTGGTAATGTGAGAAAACTCAATAAGCAAAATGCAATCGCTTTTTTTCCCAGCTTGTTCGTCTGTTTTAACGCCGCATTGGCTGTTGTAATATGAGCAAGTTGATGGGCTTTCTCAATCAACGTGGATATCAAATTCTTGGGTAATACTGACGTGTGCATGCGTTCTCTCGCTCCGGATGGCTTATCTGACACTGACATAAATAGTCTTAATTTCGTGTAAAAATGACGTTGAAACCACGTTTACCGACTAACCAACTACTATAATTGAAAAGGAATCATGATCATATGAGAAAATCAGGATCCAGTGATGATGATATGACTCGCTCCTCAGCAAGCAACGATAATACGGATTTAGAACTTACTTTTGAACCCGCTTCCGAAACCACCTCAGACGAGAGTGCTTCAGAGAACTTACGACCTCAAACACTTGAAATTGCGCTGTCTATCTTAGAAGAAAAATCACACCCACCGCAATCGCGTCTCAATGCGATCCTCTATACTATTGAGCATTTAGATGTGAATTTTTACCCGCACTTAAACCGCCTTCTTGATGATGAGGATGAACACCCTGATGTACGTAATGCGGCGGCTTTGGCCTTGGGTAAGCTGGGCGGAGACAAAGCTTATGAGTCCTTAGTCAATAAGCTCTCTGAGACGTCTTCAGATACGAAGCTGAAAAGCTATATTATGGAAGCCTTTGGGATGATGGAACGTGCTGAGGCCATTCCGTTTTTAATTCAAGCGCTTGAAAGTAAAAATAACGATATTTTTGCCAAAGCTGCTGAGGCGATCGGTAAAATGGGCCGCCCTGCGGTTCCTCACCTGATAAAGCTTTTAGAAGAGGGGGCACCTGATGCACGGTGTGTAGCAGCGTGGCAATTAGGGGAATTACGTGATTTAGATGCCATTCCGCCTTTAATTAAAACCATTCAGCACGATGACGAAACACATGACGTGAAAGCACTGTGTATTTGGGCCTTGGGTGAAATTGGCTATGGCCCTGAGGATGTGATGGATATTTTAAACTGGGCTCGTAATAACGATGACCCTGCCATTAATGAACGCGCTAATATGGCCATTAAGAAAATTACACGCCATACAAACTAAGCACGTCAAATAACGATATACCCCTTTGTTCAATTCTAATAGCTTTGAGTAGTTCTTATTTGGGGCTATTTAACTAAAGATCTCGTTAAACAAGGTTAATGATAATGGGCGTCCATTGACTGAACGTAAGGTCGAAATAGGTTGGCCACCGGGGCAAGCCACGCTACCAAAGCAGTACCTTACAGCGACTTGGTCGTCGCCTTCGGTGTTGTTGCCTGCAGGACCATTCCAATCAATAACAAAATCTAAAAAATGTACGCCACCACCAAAATCGGTGCCGTTATCAATGCCTGTGATTTGAGCGCCGTTGTGCATTAAAAAGCCAGGTTCGGTTTCTTCAGTACCCAAGGCAATAACCGTTTGACCACCCCAACAGTTCTGTGCCGTTGAATTGGTATTACAGACAATCAAGGCGTTAATAGTTCGGAAAGTCCAATCATCGACTGTGTTTAGGCCAACATTGCCACTGATAACGCCACTAAATAAAGAGCCTTCCATCGCACTCAGGGTTTCTTTAAAGATACTGGACTTTGTTGATGCCACTTGGGCCGCCAGAATCTTTTGAATTCCAAAGGTCGCAATCAGCGTTAAAATTAGTAGCGAAATAACAAGTTCCGCTAATGTAAAACCGTTGGAACCTCGTTGTGTTGAACGCCAAGGCGTTTTTAATTTTGAAAGAATTCTCATTACAGCCTAAGACCCAAAATGTTTGTATAACTGGTTTTTTAAGATAGTCGTATTAATGTAGCGATAAACTCATAATGACGGAGTTCGTTTAAAACCAAGATATAACTAGGGGGAAATGGATAAACCTATGTTTAATACATACGTTCATATTCAATCATACCTTATAGTATCGGTTTATTGTTATTATACTGAAGGTGTATTTTTGATTTTTGAAAGTATTCTTAACGAATGTATCTTTTTTCTCTGTTTTTCCAACATTGAGATCGATTCAGCAAAGACATGATGCACACGGATTTATGGCTTTTTACAAAGACGTAACGATGTTTATCTGATTTAATGACCTTAAGAGAAAAGAAACTAGAAAATACTCTATTTGATGGAATTGGGTTCTCATCTATTTAATACAGAAGAAAGGCACTTCCATGCACGCAGAAATTATCGCCGTCGGTACGGAGCTTCTTCTTGGAGATGTGGTGAATAGTAACGCCACTTGGATCTCCAAAGAGTTGGCGTCCATGGGTGTTGGCGTCTATCATCATGTTGTTGTGGGGGATAATCCCGAGCGTATAAAACAAGTGGTTGATCAAGCCCTTGAGCGTTCCGATATTCTGATTTTTACCGGCGGCCTTGGCCCTACGGATGATGATCTGACCATTGCCACCTTGGCGGATTTATTTAACGAACCCATGCTTGAAGACCCCGAATCGGTTGAAGTAATCCGAGCCTTTTTTACCGCACGTGATCAAGAAATGGCGTGCAGTAATGTGAAACAAGCCATGCGGCCTCAATCAGCTTTGGCTTTAAAAAACCCTATTGGTACCGCTCCAGGGGTGATGTGGGATATTTCTAAAAAGGCTGGTAAGCCAGCCCTTTTATACGCATTCCCCGGTGTGCCTAGAGAGCTGTATGCGATGTGGCCAGAGGCCAAAGACCACCTTAAACAGTTTTTATATGGCTCAGGAGTGAGTGAATCGGTTATTAATACACGCTTTCTGCATTTCTTTGGCATCGGTGAGTCTAAAATTGGCGAGCTTCTTAAAGACCTAATGACAGCAGAAAACCCAACGGTGGCTCCCTATGTGGGTCGAGCAGAGGTTCGTATTCGGGTGGCTGCCAAAGCCCCTACGGATGAAAAGGCACAAGCCTTAATTGAGCCCGTGGCTGAACAAATTATCGAGCGACTAAAACCATACTGGTATGGTAAAGACGAGGATACCTTGGAGCAAGTGGTGGGTCGTTTGTTGATGATGTTGAATAAAACGGTATCTACAGCTGAATCCTGTACCGGTGGTTTGGTGAGCTCTCGTTTAACTGATGTGCCAGGGAGTTCGGCCTATACGTCTCTTAATGCCATCACGTATAGCAATGACCAAAAAGAAAAACTGCTGGGTGTGTCTTCAAAAACACTGGCTACCCTTGGGGCGGTGAGTCCCGAAACAGCGGCAGAGATGGCCGACGGGATTCGTAAAGTGAGTGGGTCGGACATTGGTTTGGCCTTAACTGGTATTGCGGGACCTACGGGCGGCACGGATGAAAAGCCGGTTGGGCTTGTTTATATTGGCCTGTCGGGTCTGACGGATGCCCCTGTTGTTAAAAAAGTGATGGTGAATCCGAAAAACGATCGCGTGGATATCAAGCACTGGTTCAGTCAGTATGCGTTGCATTACCTGCGTCAGTACATGTCAGGTACCCTTGAGTAAACGTTTTAGTTATTAACTCTTTTGCCACACAGGTAATTTAGGTTAGAAACCTCTTTGGGTCTGTGATACCATTCTTTTGTTGTCCTCATTCATCGAAGGTTTTTTATGATGCCCATTTATTTTGGTTCTAAATTTAGCATGTCGC
>CAYGPY010000252.1:0-4605 GCA_964351765.1 uncultured Vampirovibrionales bacterium | reverse complement strand
CTTCATCAGTGTTTTCAACATCACAATCGGAATCAAAAATGGTTTCGTACACACCGGCCTCATCAAAGGCTTCAATGCGTTCAACTTTGGGTTTAACTTCAAACTCATTAAAAGCATACGCACCCACACCCGCAGCACCACCCAATAGGGTTGAGACCGTACCAACGGCCATTGCAACTTGGGCTTTGCGTGAACGGTTTTTTACCCAAGCAGAGCTATTATGAGCAGCCACCGAACATTTTTCGCTTGCTTTTTGTTTCGCACGTTGCATCCGAGTCAGATCGATCTCGTCACCGTGTTGATGCCCTTCGTGTACAAGATCTTCAGCGTGTTGTTGCAAGGCTTTCATTTCATCCTCAGTCAAATCCGGTTTTACAGATGCTGTTTTATCAGCTTGATCCCGTTTCCAAAAACGTCCTGAAAACTGAGGTTGGTTGGTTCTGGCTGACAACGATGCCATACCTTGAGATGAATGAATCATGTTAAAACCCTGTCGATTAAAAAAACAATGTAGATCGTATTACTTGTTTCTGGTTAGCATAGCTAAATAAAACCAGAGCATAGCAGAAATTGCCTAAAAAATAGACCCTATCATTACGTTTGGTAACAGCTCACGCTTAGATCAAACGTGTTATCAATCCGTCGAAAGCAGCGACGGTTGATGCGTCCACTCTTCCATTTGGCGGGCCGACATCTCATAGCCCAAGTGCTGATAGGCTTTTGGCGAGGCCGCACGACCACGAGGCGTACGATGGAGCAGGCCTGATTGCAGTAAGTAAGGCTCGTACACATCTTCAAGCGTACGGGCATCTTCACCTAATGAGGATGCCAACGTCTCTAAACCAACGGGACCACCCCCAAAGTTATCAATCATCAGCTTTAACATCTGACGATCGGTGGCATCGAGGCCTAAGTGATCAATATCAAACAGGTCGAGTGCTTCTTGAGCGGTTGATTCACAAATCAGCTTGCCCGGTGCTTTCTTCACATCGGCAAAATCACGCACACGACGCAATAGGCGGTTTACGATACGTGGGGTCCCACGAGATCGGCACGCAATGGCTTGTGAGCCCGCGTCATCAATGGCAATGTTTAATAGCCCAGCCGAACGCTGAACAATCAAACGCAATTCTTCTTCGGTATAAAAATTAAGACGATGTACCATCCCAAAGCGATCGCGTAGAGGGCTCGCAATCGAACCGGCCTTAGTGGTCGCGCCAATCAAGGTAAATTTAGGCAACGGCACCCGCAAAATCTTGGTACTCTCACCCTTACCAATCGTGCGATCGAGTGTGTAATCTTCCATCGCGGGGTATAAAATTTCTTCAGTCACTTTGTTTAAGCGATGAATTTCATCAATAAACAACACCGTGCCTGACGTCAGGGACATTAAAATCCCGATGATATCGCGTGGGCGTTCCAAAGCTGGGGCGGCTGTAATGTGGATATCAGTTTCCATCTCTGTGGCCAATACCATAGCCAATGTGGTTTTGCCTAAGCCCGGCGGGCCATATAACAAGGTATGATCCAACGGTTCTTTTCGCATTTTAGCGGCTTCTAAACTAATGGATAAATTATTTTTAAGATGGCCTTGGCCGATATAGTCATGCAAGCGCTTCGGACGAATCGTTTGATCAAGCCCCTTATCCACATCGGTTTCCTGAGATTTCAAAACACCCTTGCGTTCTGAATCCGTGGTGGATGGTGCGGATGCATTTTTCTTTGAGGCGGCTTTACGCGCCGACACTTGGGTTGCCAGCTTATCAATCACATCATTAACGGCCTGCTTACTTGAATCAGCAGGTATGTCTTTCGTTTGGGCGGTCTTTTGGGTTGGCTTTTTAGGCTTAGCCGGCTTGCCCGATGAAAACTCAATAGTCATAAATAAGGGTGAACTCTCTATTCACGCTGCAATAATAACAGCGCATGGAACCCCCCTATTTTAACACTCACACACCCCAACATGGACAGAGCACGCCCTTTGTAACCCATGCTTTTACAATAGATGGCGATAAAGCACCCACACCAATACTAAATACAGGAGCGGGATTCTGGGGTTTTATTTGTTTACGCAGAGCGGCGAGAAGCCGGAGGGAAGACGGTTAAGCATCAGTACGGATTGTTTAACAAAGCCGAAGGATTTGCTATTACAATCCGTTGATAACAACCGGCTGGAAGTAGGCGAACGAGACCGCCAAGTAAACAAATAAAATCCCAGAATTTCGCAAAAACCACTGAGCTAAATAATGCTTTTATACAGTCGCTACCGTAGACGAAGTGGTTCCTACAACAGATTGCAAGGCAAAAACAATGTGGGTAATATCTTCAAGTGTATTATGGCGGCTAAACGAGAAGCGCAGCCCTGATTTGGCCACCTCAACGGGTGCCCCCATTGCACTCAGCACACGGCTTCCTTCTACCTTGCCGGCAGAGCATGCTGAACCCGCGGCCACACAGACACCTTGCATATCGAGCTTTAAAATTAATCCTTCGGCCTCGTACCCGGTGAATGACACATTTAAAATACCCGGTAAGATTTTATTGTCTTCCTCAGGGGTATTCACCACACTGGTTGGAAAATTTGCCATCACTTCACGACGCAAATAACGCGCCAGCGAACGTAGATGCGCACTGGTTTCAGGTAAACGTGCTGTTGCAAGCTCTAGCGCCTTTGCAAAGCCTACAATTTGTGGCAGACCTTCGGTACCGGGGCGTAGTTTTCGCTCTTGCCCACCACCAAAATACAAGGGTTCTGGTACAGGCGAACCAGCCCTAACATACAACATGCCCACACCCTTAGGGCCATAAAATTTCTGTCCTGATAAACTCAAATAATCCACAGGCAATGTACTTAAATCAATCGGCAACTTACCAGCCACTTGCACCGCATCGGTATGAAGCAGAACATTTTTTTCACGCAGTAATTCGCCCATCGCTGTTAACGGCTGCAGGCTCCCCACTTCATTGTTGCCCAACATCACCGAGACCAATAACGTGTCGTCACGCAATGCCGCTTCAAGCGCATCCACACTTACGCACCCATCAGGCAACGGATTGAGATACGTCACCTCATACCCACACTCACGCTCTAAATAACGAAAGGCTTCGAGCACGGCCGAATGTTCAACCATCGTGGTAATCAAATGCTTTTTGTTTTTAGTGGTCTCTTCTTTTGCCAACTTACGAACGGTGCCAATGATGGCTAGATTATCCGACTCGGTACCACTGCCCGTAAAATAAATGCACTCAGGTTGTGTGTTCAAGCAAGTAGCTACCGTTTGGCGGGCTTGGCTAATGGCTTTTTTGGCGCGCTCACCTTCACTGTGAATGCTAGACGGGTTTGCAAAACAGTCGTCAAAATACGGGCGCATTGCCTCTAACACCTCAGAGTCTGTGGGCGTGGAGGCGGCATAATCCGCAAATACAGTAATTGGTTCTTTCGCATTCGGTGTGATGGTCATAAAAAAGGATTCCGTCTATTCTTAGGCTTACTTTTTAGATGGGTGGGCGTTTTATGTTCTAGGGTGTATAGTAAGAATTCAGAAGGCTTATAGCGATTATTTCTTTTTGATTATTACAGCCTTGAAACAAAGCAAATAAATATCAAAGTTTGTACTCAAATCAGCCAATACTATAGATATTAAGTCATCTTACTCTATCGTTTTACTATAGCGTAATAAAGAGTAAAGATCACGTACCGCAACGAGGAGCTTCCCACCAAATGACCACTGTAAAAAATCGTGAACGTGTTTTGATTGCCGTTGGTGGTAACGCGCTTTTTGATAAAGAACGCAATATTAACGTCAGCAAAGAGCAAGTTCAAATTGTCTGTGGCAAAATTATTGACGTGGTCAAGCAAGGTTATCAACCTGTTATGACGTTTGGTAATGGCCCTCAGGTGGGTAATTTTTTGGATATGGTGGAAACCTCGGCACGCATTTACGGCAAGCGCATCACCATGGATGTGTGTGTCAGTTGGACTCAAGGTGAGATTGGGTATCTGTTATCTCAAGAGCTTACCCGTGTTTTTCAGACGAACAATTTAGATGAAAATGTGATTGCGGTGAACACCCGTATTGAAGTTGATCCCAATGATCCGGCGTTTGAAACACCGAGCAAACCCGTGGGTCGTTTTTTGGATATGAGTGATGCCGAAAAATTGTTTCAAGAACGCGGATGGGTTATTGGCCCTGATAGTAACCGGGGTTATCGCCGTATGGTGCCATCACCCAAACCCATGAAGGTGCTGGAACTCCAAGCGCTAAAAAATTTGATTGATGCCGGTACCATTACACTCTGCGGTGGCGGTGGCGGCATTCCTGTTCAAATGAAGGACGGGCATTACGTTGGAATTGAAGCGGTTATCGATAAAGACTACACCTCGTGTCTGCTCGCTAAAGACTTAGGCATTGAGAACGTGATTATCTGCACTGAAGTTGAGAACGTGTATTTAAACTTTGGTGAGCCCAATCAAAAAGCGTTACGCCGATTAAGTTTAACTGAAGCCAAACAATATTTAGACGAAGGCCATTTTGGTAAAGGTAGTATGGGGCCTAAGGTAGCGGCAATCAAAGACTACGTGGAACACGGAGCTAAACCTGCTTT
>CAYGPY010000251.1:0-4631 GCA_964351765.1 uncultured Vampirovibrionales bacterium | reverse complement strand
TATAAAAAATTAAAACCACTAAAAAAACCGTCTTCGTTATTGAAGACGGTTTTTTGATTTTTCTATTCTCTTGGTTTTATGATTGCAAGCGGACGAACCGGTGCCCTGATTTTTTGCATCAGAAACAAGTTGTTGAAGGAGGGAGGTTTTCTCAGAAACCGATCTCGTGCTTCAATCAGCAATTTTATAAATTCGTTTTAATCCAGCGGTGTTAAACCAACCTTTAGCCTTAATCGTTATATATCGCTATAATTAGGCGCTAAAGTTTAAACCAAACATTAAACCGTTACCCACGTTTGGATTCAATTCGTCAACGGCGGTTGCGAAATCCATTTGTGAGACACGATCAACGAGATCGGATACGCTACTGGTGGAACCTGCGCCTGATGCACCGGCAAATGTGACGGTATCAGCTGAAGGACCTTCGAGCTTATTGTGTGTATTAACGGCCGGTGCTGCTGCTGCGGATGCCGCGGCGACCTCGGGCGTTGATGGTGCGGCTGAAAAGCCTGGAACACCTAAACCTTGTACATTGAAATTCATCTGGATACATTCTCCCTTGTTTCTGATTTGCCTCTAATTATGATTCTCTCCATCAGGCATGCAGAAATCACATCTCTGTTTAGAGTGTGTTGAAGTGCAAAACGAATTGCTTAACTCTCTACACGCGTTATGGATAAAATACCTCTCTGTATGAATAAAAACATCGGGGAGGCGAAAGTTGCTATCCAATCCGTCTGTGTTAACTGAATGTTACATAAAGAATATACTGTGATAGCCTCTGTATTGACGATGTCGTGAGTTTAGCTCTCTTATGGCTTTAGCGCAGCGATTCCAGAATACCGTGTGTTTTACTGTCGAACGACCTCAATCGCTTTAAATACAGTACAATAGAGGTTTGTATAATGAGGGTGATTTTAGGCGCTATGATGGACACTGAGGGACAAAAAACGGGTTGGTTGGAAACGTTTTTTTATCAACGTTTTTTTCCGTTGGTGGTACTGGTATTAACCACAATCGGCTTGTTTTATGGCGCTTGGTTACTAGAAAACCCGGTTTTTGACAGGCTGCTTAACGCGCAATTAAAACAATGCCAATCAAGCTCAATTGCATGTCATATGAAAGGGTATCAAAGCCCCGTGGTGATTGTGGCTTTAGACGATCGATCCTTGGTCATGCTTGAGCAAAAATTTGGTAGTAAACCGTGGCGCCACCCTGCGGTGTTTGAAAAAATTGCCTCGTTTAATCCTGCTGCCATTGTGTTTGATGGGGTGATGGATTTATCAAAACCTGAATCGGATGAACAAAAAAAAGAGCAAGCAGGAATTCAACGTTTGTTAAAAACCTACCCTAACCTTGTGGTTGGTGTCAGCCCCGACACTATGTCATCGGAGTGGGACGCCTTTTCATCACAACTGGGTGCAGTGCGAATTTATGAAGATCATGATGGTGTGATTCGCGATGGCGTGCCTTGGGTAACTTCTGAAAATGGGGTGTTTCCATCCTTATCCCTGCAAGGTGTTGTGGCTTTTTTAAATTCGCATACACAAGGCAAATGGCAGGCGCTGCCCCCAAGCTCAAGCGATGACACACCAAAAGCACTGCGTATTACTAATACTGAAGAAACAATGGAACTCCCCCTCTATCACGTGCCTAACAATTCAGGCTCTCAAGCACAGTGGCATATGCGCTGGCAGAGTGTGCGTAACCCTAATACACCCTCCTATAAGGTTACGCACCCGGTGGTGCCGATTCAGACACTATTTGACGAGGCACTCTCTGCTGAGATTGATTTTTCGAATCACATTGTTCTTGTTGGATCGACATCATTGGCACACCGAGACAATCACCCAACACCGGTGGCGCGTCACCATGCGGGGCCCGATATTCAGGCCACGATGATGGACAATATTTTATCAGGGCAGTCTATTCGTGTGGCACCGTGGTGGATAAATATGTTAATTGCTGCCGTATTAGCACTCGTTGCTGCGTTGTATCGCGTTCGGATTCAACATTCGGGCAAGAGCTTGTTTTTTGCTGTGGGCACCGCACTCGTGTACGTTTATTTTTGTTATGACGTGTTATTGGCACAACATAGTTATAAGGTGTGGGTTGTCATTCCGGTGTTGGTGATGGCGTATAGTTTTGTGTGGACCAATATTGTGCAATTTGTGCAGGGCACACACGCATTGCGCCGATTGGAAAAAAATCTATCGCGCTTGGTGTCGAATACTGTGTTTCAAGAAATTCAAACGATGGAAAACGGGATTGAGGCCAACGGCAAGCGCATGGTGATTACCTCGATGTTTGTGGATATTCGTAATTTCACGCATATCGCCAGCGAAATCCCGCCGCAAAGCGTGACTAGCTTGCTTAACGAGTTTTACTCTGTGGTGGTGGATGTGGTGTTTAAGCATCGTGGCACGGTGGATAAATTTATGGGCGACGGTATTTTAATTATGTTTGGCGCTCCTATTGAAGATGATAATCATCGTGAGATGGCTTTAGAAGCGGCCAAGGAAATTTTAAACGAAGCCGATCTACTGGTTGCAAAATGGAAAGAAGAACGCAACATCGAAACGAAAATAGGCGTCTCCTTAAGTAGTGGCCCCGCCTTTGTTGGTTTTATTGGGCCTGAAGTTCGATTGGAATATACCGCCATTGGCGACACGGTGAATTTGTGTGTGCGCCTGCAAAAAGAAACGGCCAACACAAAGTCAGGATTGATTTTAAGTGAGTACACTGCCGAGCCCATTCAGGAAAATCACCCTGAACTCAAATCATTAGGCCAAGTCGCGGTCAGAGGCCGTAAAGACAACGTGACGATTTATACGGTGGAATAATTTTATTGAGAATAAGAGACGAAAAGTTCTGATTCACAACAATGTATAGGGATAGAGACGCAAGTGATTTAGTTGTTTACGGTTTCGACCGGGCATCCGTGCCCGCTCAACCGCCGCCGATATCCGTGTCGGATAAACAAATAAATCACTTGCGTCTCTACCCCTTTTTGAGGAGCACGTAAAATCAATGAAACGAGAAGTAAGAATGTGATAGGATCTATGAATGGAAATTAC
This sequence comes from uncultured Vampirovibrionales bacterium, assembly GCA_964351765.1. GTDB lineage: Bacteria > Cyanobacteriota > Vampirovibrionia > Vampirovibrionales > Vampirovibrionaceae > CAYGPY01. The sequence continues at coordinate 1,554 of CAYGPY010000251.1, read as the reverse complement.
GCAAACAACTGAGCTATCACAGTCGGCGCTTCAGGCTGACTTCAAAGTCCATGAGTATACCGCCTCGGATGGTAAGGTGTTGCGTTACGCTAAAATCACTAACCCAAAACGGCATAACACCGGAAAAGCCTTGTTGTTTATCCCTGGTTTGGGTGGTTCGGTAAAAGGGGCTTTGCCTTTTTTATCACTGTTGATGGAAACGTACAGCCCCATCTATTCACCTGATTTGCGAAGCTTTGGTCTGAATCCGATTCCTACCCCCTTAAAAGAATCTAGTATTTTGGTGAATGATTTAAAATCGTTTTATCACGACGTGTTAAACGGCGAAACCCAGGACGTGCGCGTGGACATCTGTGGTATCAGCTTGGGTGGCGTGTTGGCAACGCTTTTAACAGCTGATAATCAGCACGCTTTTGAACGTTTAACACTTTTAGCCCCCGCCTATAAAGCGCATGCAAAATCGTTTCCGCTGTCATACCAAGTTAAAAACATTATTGGCCGATTAACCTACGGTGATAAACACAAAACACAATTGCCTTATGGTATCGAAGCCTTGACTCGAAACCCACGCTACTTAAACGATCCACAGTACCGTGATGCTGAGAAATATGATCTCTCCATTGATTTTTTGATGAGCGTAAAAACATTAAATGAAACGGCGTTTAATCGTGTTAGAAATATCACGACACCAACTTTGATGGTCGTACCTGGCGCTGATATTGTCTGCGATCCAAGTGCGATGAAGGCAGGTTTTCATCGCTTGCCTGAAATGACACCCAAGCGTTTGGCCACTTACCCAAATGCGTATCACGATATTTTGTTTGAAGAAGAAGTGACAGACGTGGCCAAAGAAATGATCGACTTTGCCGGTGAGCTGTAAATGTGGTAATTAGAACTTGGTAACCTGAACGATGACACCTCCAACACCCGAACGCTTAGACAAGATACAACGCCTTGTTTCACATCGCCAACAAGGTGTGATTGTTCTCGAAGATCTCTATGATCCGCATAATGCAGCAGCCGTGTTGCGAACATGCGATGCACTGGGGTTTCATACGGTCTATTATATTTTTGAAAAACAAACTATCTTCAATCCACGTAAAATAGGCAAGAGTAGTTCCTCATCCGCCAATAAGTGGTTGGATATTCATACGTTTACTTCCACAAAAGAGTGCCTGATACAGTTAAAAAAAGACGGCTATACCCTTTTTGGAACCATGTTGCGTGATGATAATGCAACCTTGAGTGCCTGTGATTTTACGCCGGCAAAGGTGGCCTTGTTGTTTGGAAATGAGCATAAGGGTTTGAGCGAAACGGCTAAATCGTTTTGTGATGTGGCCGTTAAAATTCCGATGGCTGGTATGGTGGAAAGCTTTAATATATCAGTATGTGCGGCCTTGTGCATGTATGAAATAACACGTCAACGAGAGCAAGCTGGTGTGGTAGACGCCTGTCGCTTTTCTGCCGAGCAACAAGCCACGTTTGTTGATAACTTGCTTAATCCAAAAGATGATGAAATAACAGAAACTGTATTTTCAGCCATGGGCTTAAAAG
>CAYGPY010000250.1:0-4637 GCA_964351765.1 uncultured Vampirovibrionales bacterium | reverse complement strand
TCGATCTCAAGTCGGCACAGGCGACCGGAGTGAGCGGATTCGTACCTACAATTACCCGCAAGATCGCGTTACCGACCATCGTATTGGCCAAAACTTTAGTTTAACCCCCGTTGTTGATGGGGATGTGGAGCCAGTCATTCAGGCACTGCGCATTGCAGATCAAAAAGCCAAAATGGAAAAAATGGCCGAAACCACGGTGTATTAAGCCTGTAGAGATTTGGTTTTAGGACTTTAGTTTTTTAGGTTTTTGACGATATACTAGTAATTGAGCTTATTTAAAATAAAAGAGTGAGATTTTTATGACGTATCAAAAGCAATCCGGTTTCAGCTTAGCCGAGATTTTAGTAACGCTCGCGTTGCTGGGTTTATTGGCTACTTTTACTATTCCTAAGGTGTTGGGTGTTTTTATTGATAATGGCGATACCTCACGCCGCAGTGTACAAGCTGCTGCATCGATGATTCAGGGTGCCTATATGCAATATCGTCAGGAAAACAACCCTAGTGGAGAAACACGTTTTGGTGATTTTACACCATATATGAATTATGTGAAGGTGCTTACGGCTGGTGATATTGATCAAGATAAAGACTCCTCAGGCGTAACCTCTTGTATTCCTACAGCTCCGTGTTTAGTAATGCAAAATGGTGCGATTATTCGTTATTGGCAAGGTAGTGGTGCATCTAGTTCAGGTAACGAGTTTGGTGGTACTTCTCAAAATAGATACCTTAATATACAGATTGATCCAGATGGCGAAGCGAAAGATGCTACCGCCAATTCAGATAACCCAACCAAGTCAGTACGTGTTTTATTGTATTATGACGGTAAGATTAAAGACGCTGCAATGTGTGCCACGGGTGATCTGACGACTAATAATGATGTGGATGCAAACTGGTGTCCTGGAAATCTTATTACTCAAAGACCGACTTGGTTTAATTGGGATAGTAACTAAAGTCGAGGCCCGAAGTAACATCCGATCGACCCCTTTGCGTTTCCACGGTATAATCACTTTATTATGATGACGCCTCAAACCACAGTTTTAAGTAGTGATCGCATTCAAGATACCCTGTACGGGTTTATGCGAAGCCAGATTTTGTTTTCAGCCCTTAAGCTAGATGTGTTTACCCGCATTCACGCCGGTGACACCAGCCTTGATAGCCTGACGTGTAACCTTGAAGTGGATCGTCGTGGCTTGCGGATTTTATTAGACGGACTGATTGGTATCGGTTTTTTAGAAAAAGATGCCAAAGGGGTTTTGCAACTGCCTGAGGATGTGGCGATGTATTTGGTGAGCGATTCACCGAACTATATTGGTGGTATGGGCACCCATTGCAAACGCCTATATGAAAACTGGACAAGTTTAACGGACGCCGTGCGTACGGGAATGCCCGTTGGTGGTGCACAAAGCTTGGCACAGCTAGAAGATTATTTTTCGGAGTTAGTAAAAGGCTTGTATGTGTCAAACTACCCTACGGCAACCCGTATGGCGTCGTTGTTCACATTGCCCGACAATGCACACGTATTAGACGTGGGCGGTGGTAGTGGCGTGTGGTCCATTGCTCAGCTAGAGAAAAACCCTACTGCACAAGCCACCTTACTTGATTTTGATGATGTTATTCCTGTGAGTGAGCGTTTTGTGTCTCAACATCAACTCCTTGATCGCTATACGATGTGGGATGGTGACCTAGAGATTGTGACGTTTCCAGACAATACATACGACCGAGTGCTATTGGGCAACATCTGCCATGCCTTGGGGAGTGTTGCCACAGAACGCTTGATTAAACGCTTAGGCAGTAGTGTAAAGTCCGGTGGTGACATTGTGATTGTGGATTTTGTGCCCGATGATCTGCGTTCTCAGCCGGGTTGGGCATTGGTGTTTGGCGTTAATATGCTGGTTTCCACGCCAGAAGGCGACGTGTTTACGATGCCTGAGTACCGAAACTGGTTAGAATCGGCAGGGTTTACCAATGTACGCCGAGCAGAAATCGAATCTGAAGTCTACGCCGTGATTGCTGAAAAAGCCTAAATGAGTTTGAAGCTGGATGCTTTGAACACGATTTAAATTTTAAAAAAAGCCTGAGCGACATACATCGGCTCAGGCTTTTTGTTTTTGAATTTAGGTTTGCATTTTCTGACTCTAGATTTTACCGTTCCAGTAGCCGCCTTGGCGATCAACCAACGCATCGTAACCAGACCACAAGCGGTATGGTGGTAACAGGCCCAACACGGCGTGGGCGCCTACTTTTTTGCCTTGGTTGTCATTCACGGCTTGACCAATACCGGGCCAAACAAGGGTGCTAAGCACAGCAGCCAAGACGCTTTTACCGTGGATTCTGCCGGTTTCAGGTGGGCAGCAATTATCAGCATAGCTATTGGCTGACATCATCATGCCGCTTACAGCGAGTACAGCTAGTAATGTTTTAGCGGTGTTTTTGGTTAGGGTGTTCATATTAAAATCTCTCCTTAGAGCGTTAATAAATTAAAGTAATAAATACATTGCGTTTTATGCCTAGAATGCATTGAATCTATTATCACAATACCTCAACCTAAAATACACTCAACAGCCATCTAAAATTAGTAGCCATTAGGATAGTAATTTATTATGGAATCAAAAACGAATAAAAACCCTGAAAAAGAGAAATCCCGATGGCGTGAGGGTTGCCATCGGGTAAGGGTTTTCTTGGTTACTTAGAAATAAGGGTTTTTCTTTGAATCTACTAGAGAGTAGAGTGAGTTATCAGTTATTCATTTCTTTGAGTTGTCTTTTGTCAGAATGGATAACAAGTGTCTAATGAGAAAGTATAGAGAAATAGAGTTCGTAGTTTAAAGTTATATTTTTATTCTGTTGTTATAAATTGTCGATGTCTATAAAAGTCAGAAGAAATAACAAGTGTTCGAATAAGAAAAAATAAAATGATTAAGCTAAGAAGCGAATTACGCGACCTACCATTCAATCAGATTCATTGTTAGGTACGTCTTGCTCATCTTTAATGGGAGATGGAACAACGATGGTGGTTGGAAAAAGTGCTTTGCGCATTTCTTCAGGCAACCCTTCAACAGTCACGCCACCATTAAATTGATCCGCTTCAAGCACACGTAACTTTGAAGGCGTAACACCTAAAGGCAAAATGTGTGGAAAGCTAAAGATACTTTTCTCTGGGTCGTTGCCAGTTTGATTGGTGATTTTGGCTAAGCCAAGTGCATCAACAGCATCAATGGTAGGCATTGAAACAGGGATGTCTTTTTTACCGTCATCAGGGGTAACGATAGTGAGTTTTTTCTTTGGATTAAATCCTGGAATGAGTTGAGCAATATTCATTGGTTCAGTCCCCTTTCCAAATTGGAGTCCGGCTAATGGGTAATACATAGTTGTAACCTCGTTTGAAATTGGTGTCGTGTTCTAGTCTCTTTTAATCTATCTGTATAAGTTGATAGTGTGTTCTATTTGAAATTTATCTAGCATTTTTAAATCGTGTTCTGAAGGAAGATAATAGTCGTAAGGCGATTACGTATTACTTACCTCGGTTAGTAATAATAATAGATCAAACAAAATAAAGGGCAACCTAACTGTGGTTAGTAATAGTTGTTTTTGACTCTTTTTTAACCCTTAAAAGACGCTTTAATGGGCTTAAACCATTGTGGTTATTGGCTTATTAGATCAGGATTGTAATAAACAGTCATCGTTACATTTTGTATTACTAACTGAGGTTAGGTTGACATATCTGGGTTGTTTATATAACATGATGGCATATTCACTTTTCATTCTTTTGTCAGTTTCTGACGGCAGCAATGTGAGAATATAAATAAATGCAATCACGTATAAGAGATAATTAAATAATTTATTTTTGTCTTAGTAATATCGGTTTGATGACAGTTTAAAAAAACCATTTAAATGAGAGTTTACCGTTTGTTTTTGACAAAAGAGGGATACCACTATGTTTCACGCTTTATCAAATTTAATACCACTTAAAGGTGGTTGGAAACGCGGCATTGTTGGCGACGACGGACCCAAAGTTTTGCCTCCGTTTATGCCAAAAGCACAGCACCCAGCAATGGGCTTGCCTGTAATGCCTGCCAACAACCCAACGCAAATTGGTGTTTTTGGTCGCGTTTTAAATATCTTGGCCTAACGAAATTTATCGTTAGTTAAATTTATACACACTTTCCTAGCTAACAGCAGAGCGTTTGTTGACGTTCTGCTGTTTTATTCTTTTAATAGGGTTAGTATTAACTCACTTTTTTAAAATCAAATGAGGGGCGGGATTTCCACATGAATACAACGACTGTGTCTACAGCGAGTGCTTTTAACTCGGGCGCGATCACGCTGAACGTGAAACCCCGACGTTTATTTTTTAAGGATGCTAACGATTTATTTGTAAAGCCTGTTTCTTTTTCTGCTAACAATCCTCAATCCAAACGCATTAACGTTAGACCAATTGCGCAGAAGAAAAACGCGTGTGGTACCACGTCTCTTTCAATGATTTGCCATGCTTTTGGTAAACCTATTTTGCCCGATGTTTTTGACGCACAAGTCAGAAAAGTAAGTGTTGGTACGCCGATGGTTTCGTTGCTAATGATGGCTCGGCAATCGGGTTTTTATGCTGAGGCTTATAACGACACCACGTTTGATGAGATTAAAGAC
>CAYGPY010000249.1:0-4644 GCA_964351765.1 uncultured Vampirovibrionales bacterium | reverse complement strand
TCCCCACACGCAAGCCATCCACGCCCGCATCAATCAAGCTTTTGGCCTGACGCGCTGTCACGATATTACCACCAATCACGTCTAAATCAGGATAGGTTTGCTTCATAAATTTAACCATCTCAATTTGATAAACAGAATCACCTTGAGAGGAATCCAGAATCACCACGTCCACGCCGGCTTCAACAAGGGCGGCCAAACGTTCGCGATCTTCAGGACGTGTGCCAATGGCCGCACCGACCAACAATTGCTTGTTAATCGTGTTTTTACTGGCGTTGGGGTGATCACGGTTTTTCTTCAAATCGTTTCGTGAAATCAAGGCGACCAATTCGCCGGCTTTATTGATAATAGGCAGCTTCCCTTTTTTGCTGTCTCGCAGAATTTGGTTAGCTTCTTCTAGTGAGCATCCTTCAGGGGCTGTGACTAGGTTTTTGGTCATCACTTCAGAAACAGGACGGTTGCGCTCGGGTTGAAAATCAACGTCACGACTGGTAATAATACCAACCAGCTTGCCGCCCATTTTGCCGTTTTCGGTAATGGGGATGCCTGAAAAGCCGTAGTTGCGTTTAATGTTATCCACGTCTTCAATGGTGTTTGTTGGGCTTAACACCAACGGATCAGAGATGAAGCCGTTCTCATAGCGTTTTACGCGTGATACTAATGCCTGTTGCTCTTCAATAGAGTTGTTATAGTGAATAATGCCAATACCGCCCTGTAAGGCCATATGAATGGCCATTTCACTCTCGGTGACCGTATCCATCGGAGAACTGGCAAACGGCGTGTTGAGCGTGATGTTGCGGGTAATACGTGACTCTAAGGTCACATCATCGGCCGAAAAATCAATATGGCCGGGTAATAAAATAAAATCATCATAGGTATAGCCGGTGCCGGATTTAAAGAACTGATCGGCAGAAAGGCCGTCCATCTCAGTGATATCAAGAGAGGAAGCAGATGCGTTTGGATCGGAAACCTGAGTAGGGGTAGGCATAGTCTAGGTGACTCCTGTTGTGGGTGTGGGCTGGTCACGTGATATAGATGGTTAAATCGAATGTACATATCAAGCTGATAAATTGTTGGACATCATACACGTTACAGAGCGTAATCGCAAGGTAAATACGAGTACCTAAGGCATTAAAGACCAAACATAGCTATAAATTGCTCTTAAGCCTTCTCGGCTGCGTCGGCTTGTTTTGCCCAGCGTCCTAGGATGGATTCAATGGATGTTTTCAGCGCCTCCAAGGCATCCATATCAATGCCCCCAGAAGCATAGAGTTCAATAGGTGGCAAGTCTTCAGGAGCTGAACGAAGCGTAACGACTTTGTGAGGCACATTCTCAGCTTGCTCTTTCATCATCCCAATTACAGTGGCTTCATGGCCATCAGCAATATAATACTTATTATTAATCGTAAAGCCTTGTTCGCCTTTCTCTGGATTAGGAAGATCGTCAAGATGCGCCTGACGACGAACACCCGAAAACTGAGGTTTACTTGAAGGCTGGCATCCAAACTGAGGTGAAATAGGCATATAAAGCGTTCCTTTAAATAGAGGGTAATGACATCCATAGAGTAAATACATACTCAAGTAATGGCAGAAAAGCCCCTCAATAAAAAAAGATGCTAGTGTTTATAATTATCGCTTAAACTTGAAGGCGGCCGCAGAAACACCCACAAAGGTCAGTAAACCAACGGCCACATCAGCCACTTGCGCCCAGTTAGCCAAGCGCCCTAAGGAGTCATCTGAAAATTGAGCACCATCTGAGATCACATCAGATAAAGATTGCCCCTCTTCAAGTTTTGTACTAATAACCTCTAAATTCGCTTCATTCAAAAAGAAAATATGTTTTACCTTCTTTTTAATGCTGTCCATTCCCCTGTTTATACCCGCACCGCCAAGGCTACTTAAGCCCTTAATGTTTATAGCTAAACGATAAACAACATCCGCTTCGGTGTGCTTACCCTCATCATTATATTGCTTTGACATTTTAAACAATGCTTTACGGCTAATCGCACCATCATTGGAATAGTTTTCGAAGTTATCCATCAGATCCTGAATAACACGTTGCTCTGTGGTTAGCCCTTCTTTACTTGCAGGTTCAGAAACCGGCTGTGTACGCACAAACGTATCCTGCCCAAACTCCTGAAATGGCTTTTTTTGAACACTCGCGCCTTGCGTGTGCATAATTTGCTGTACCTGAACAGGTGATACACCTGATTGACCTGACTGAACGTCCATATCCCTACAATCCCCAATAACATAAAATCTTCTATTAGTATAAAAACAAAATAGGATGATTTTGTGCGTTTTAACGGCTTTATTTGTAACAATTGAGCCTTGTCTGTGTTCGCTGTATCGTGTAACTAGAATATATTGGTATTTACCGTGATAGAGGAGAGGAGCGATGAGCCCTACTATGACTAAAGAAAAAACCGCTATGCGTGATGAAAAAGATTCGATTGGCGTCAAGCCCGTACCGGCTGAGGCCTACTATGGTATTCAAGCCCTTCGTGGAAGCGAGAACTTCCCTATATCTGGCTTTGTGGCTAAGGATATGTATCCGGCTTTAATTAAAGCCTTTGGCTGGGTAAAAAAAGCCACGGCTCAAACCAACATGGAACTCGGCTTGCTCGATCCTGATGATAGTAAGCGCAACAAAGACATTGGTACCTCCATTATGCAGGCCGCCGATGAGATGGTTGCCGGCCAATTTAACGATGAGTTTATTGTGGATGTGTACCAAGGCGGCACCGGTACCAGTAACCATATGAACGCCAACGAAATTTTAGCCAACCGTGCCACCGAAATTTTGGGCGGCAAAAAAGGCGAGTATTTGGTTCACCCTAACGACCATGCCAACTACGGCCAAAGCACTAATGATGTTACCCCAACGGTAATGCGCCTGACCTTCTTGGCAATGCACCAACCTTTAGTGGATGCCATCCGTAAGTTTGAAACGGCACTTCGCAACAAGAGCAAGGAATTTGAAAATGTTTTAATTCCGGGTAGAACCCACATGCAAGATGCCGTGCCTTTAACGCTCGGTCAGCAATTTGGTGCCTATGCCAACGCCATTAGTGATGCCTGTGACAATGTGGAGCACCACGTAAAACGCTTGCATAACATTGGACTCGGTGCCTCAGCATTAGGCACAGGGTTAAACACCCACGGCAAATACCGTGATGTGGTGACCAAAAACCTTGCCTCTATTTCTGGCTTCCCGATTCAGCAAGCCAAAGATTACTTTCAGGCAACCAGTAGTTTTGGTTTGTTTGGTGATTACTCCTCGGCCATTAGAAGCGTGGCCTTAGAGATGGAAAAAATCGCCCACGATATTAAGCTTTACTCCTTTGGGCCTCGTACCGGCTTGGCTGAGATCACCATTCCTGATTGGCAACCCGGCTCCTCGATTATGCCTGGTAAAATTAATCCGATTTACCCTGAGTTAATGGATCAGATTAGCTACATCGTGCAAGGCAACGACCACACTATTAGTTTGTGTGTGCAAAACGGACAGCTACAGCTTAACGTTATGATGCCAACCATTCTCTTAAAAATGACCGAGAACCAACGCATTGTTACCAACTCCTTAAATGTGTTTGCCGACAAGTTGATTGATGGCATCACGGCCAACGAAGACATTGCCGAAGATCGCTTGCAAAACAGCGCGCAATTTGTAACCGCCCTGAACCCAATTATTGGTTATGAAAATGCCGGAACGGTTGCCAAAAAAGTAAACAAAGAAGGCAAAACCGTAAAAGAAGCGGTACTTGAAATGCAGATTAAAGACCGTGAGGGTAATCTTCTGACTGAAGAGCGCTTGGCAGAGATTCTATCCGTAGAGAAGATGACCAAGCCCCCTGCTGTGGAATAAAAAGTCTTCTCTACAAAAATATAAACAATCTTAAAACCGCTCTACTAGGCTTTTTTAGCTTTGGTAGAGCGGTTTGTTTATGGTTTAATTTTTGTAGGGTAAGCACTTAATTTAGGGGTATTTAATCATGATTAACTTTAATCCAACATTTGCAGCACGCTCGGTTATCAAACCTCGTTTTGCTGGAGAAGGGCAAACTAAAGCGGAAAAGGCTGAAGCCTTAATTACTAAAATGACTCAAGCACTGGGCAGCCTCAATCGTCCTTCAATGGATACGCCTGTTTCAAGTCTAACGTATTTCAATTTTGCCGAAACATCCGCACGACTACCGCAAGACAAGCAGTCGCCTTACGATATAGCAATACTTGGTAATTCTGAGGATCTTGAAAAGGTAGAACGCTATTTGAATAACGCTTCCTTCAGTCCCAGTAATGGTAACCTCTGGATAGAGCCCGGTACCGGTGTTATCGTTTCACTTTGGCCCGATAGCCCAGTACAAGCATTTAATGGCTAAATAAAGCAAAAAAGGAATACATGAAATGCACATTCAAATGCCTAGGTTCGGTAATGTTTACAAACACGTCGACACAAAAGAGGCAAAGCAACACGAGGCTGAACTACATCGGCAAGGAATAAAGACAGCAGTTGGATTTCCTGACGAACTAACCGATAAGCATAGATGGGTAATTTATACTGATGAAAGCGGTACAAAAGACCTGACGAATTATAAACTTGCCGAACAACGTCGCAGGAAAAACATTCAAGGCTGAGCTTTGGTT
>CAYGPY010000248.1:0-4670 GCA_964351765.1 uncultured Vampirovibrionales bacterium | reverse complement strand
GGTGTCGAGCGTAATTTCGCCATCCATCAACGCAGCCGATACGCAGTAAGGCATACTGTGGTCAGCGGTTTCACGTGTTTTTGGATGCCAGTGCTCTTTAAAGCCAGCGATGATTTCGACAGCGGCATCAAAACTTTCAATCGAGATGCTTTCGATTTTTTGATCGATACCGTCAGCACCAATCTGTTCACGCAATTCAAAAGCCGCTTCAATAGCACTTTGTGAATGATACTCAGCAGGGAAGTGTTTGATGTAGGTGCGGTTGATCATGTAGCCTTCGCCATCAATGCCACCCATTTTATCAATGGTGAATTCGCCAGACACTTGTGCCCAGAAACCCATTTCGCCTTCAAAAATTTCAGACGGTCCGGTTAAGCCTTGGTGAGCCAACATTGCTGCAAATACAGCGTTACGGCTCGCGTTAGCAAAGGCACAGCCTTTCCAATCACTCAATTCACCCACTCGCGTTTGACGCATGGTTACGTTTGGCGTGGCGGCTAAGCCTTGCAAGTGAACGAGTTGTTGCTTATCAAGACCGAGTAATTTACCGCAAGCAAGGCCCGCTGAAATAGCACCATAGGTCACATGATCCCAGCCACGAGCACGAATGCTGGCTGCATCACATAAGCGACATTGGATTTCATAGGCCAGTACAATGGCGGTTAAAATTTCTTTTCCGGTACTGCCCACGTGCTCAGCAATGGCCAAAATGGCAGCAATGTTGTCACTAGGGTGAGCCGGTTCAAGGCTGAGGTAGGTATCGTTAAAATCAAGATAACGAAACAGAACGCCGTTGGCAAAAGCGGCCAACTCAGGTGAGGATTGATGCGCGGTTGTTAGAACCGTTGAACCCTTGCGGTGGGTCACATCGGTGGCGAGCTTGCGAGAGATTTTACCGGGGCGGCTGTTTATGGCGCCCATGGCGACAGCCATCGAATCAACAATACGACGTTTGGCTTCGTCAATGGCCTCTTTAGGGATGTCTTCAAACTTTAGGTTTAAGGCATAGTCAGCAAAACGATGGGCCAATAAGGCGGTTTTGGTGGGTTCAACAGCGGTTGTCACGATACGGTGTCCTCTCTACTATCTATCTCTATATATAAGGTATCAACCAAAAAAGAATTGAAATAATAAATAAGGTTGATATCACAATCTCTGGCTTATTGTAATGAAAACAACCAAAAAACCCAAGTAGTATTCGCAAAGAGGAATAAGAAGGTTTTAAAATTGATGGGAATTCGTGCCTGATCTCGATTTGACATGTGTTTGCGCTAAAATTACAGATACGTAATTATGCACCCAAGATTTAAATAGATGCGTGAGCGCACCGTGCTATATAGAGGGATGAATAACGATGGTGAATGTTAAAACGACGTTTGCAGGAACGCCAAGTACTAACGTATCGAGTAATGCTGCTTTAAAGCGCCATGCTTCAAACGCGTTGGAGCGCTCTAAGATTGAGAACACCAATTACGATATGTTGATTATCGGTGGCGGTATTGCAGGAACCTCAACCGCGTATGATGCCGCGAGTCGTGGACTGAATGTGTTGTTGTTGGAGAAATCTGATTTTGGATCGGGCACGACGGCGCATCCGAGTCGCTTTGCCCACGGCGGACTTCGTTATCTTCAAAACGCCCATTTTAAATTGGTGTATGAATCGCTCCATGAAAAAAATGCCATTATGAAAAATGCACCACACTTGGCACGACCTTTGGCATTTGTTTATCCTATCTATAGTGGTTTTGAACGTGCCAAAGTTAAAGCGGGCATGATGCTCTACGATAAGTTATCAGGCGGTCAAGGTGGTCATCGTTGGCTCAATAAAAAAGAATTACTGACGCGTGTGCCGTCATTAAATCAGGAGGGTCTTAAAGGCGCTTACATTTATTTTGATGCGCAAGTGGAATTGCCAGAACGTTGGTGCGTTGAAAATCTAGAAGCCGGTAAGCAAGCTGCTGAAAAATCAGGTGGTAGTTTAACCGCTGTCAATTATGCATCCGTGACAAATATTTTGACCGAAGATGCAGATACATCCAAAGACGTGGCCAAGGCCAACTTAGAAGCCACAGGCGTGCGTTTTACCGATGTGCTAACCGGTGAAGAATACACGGCTAAGGCTAAAGTGATTGTGAATGCTGCAGGACCTTGGATTAACTCGGTGTTGGATTTAACCACCAAGGTGGATGCCAATGGTGAAAAGCCGGTCGCTAATCTTGAAAAACGAGTGGGTGGTACCAAGGGAAGCCACATTTTAATCAAGTCGTTTGAGCGTCAGCAAGAAGGGCCAGCAGGTACGGGCGAAAAGACAACCACTATTAAAGACTTTACCGATACCTTATTTATTACCTCGCACCAAGACGGGCGAGCGCTGTTTGTGATTCCGATGCCGGATAAAGCGGGCGACCGTTATATGGTGGGCACCACGGATGAGTTTTATGACGGCCGACTTGAGGATATGACGATTTCGGATAAGGAATTGGATTACCTAATTGAAGAAGTGAATCATAATCTGCCGGGTGCCAACATTACCCGTGATGATATTATCAATACCTTTGCCGGTGTGCGTCCGTTGCCATTTGCCAACCATGAAGATGAAGGTAAGATTTCTCGGATGCACGAGATTGAAGACCATGCCGATGCCAAAGATGCGAAAATTGCCCGGTTGATGTCGTTAGTAGGCGTTAAAATTACACCCGCACGCCAAGCAGGCGAAGAGATGGTGGATGCGGCACTCAGTAAGTATCTGCAAAAAGACGAGCATGAGAAGGCGACTTCGGGCTTGCAAGGTGTGAAGAACGTGATGGGGCATACAGCCCATCGTGTGGTGCAACCGTTTAAAACACGCACGCCTTCAGGGATTTCTCAAAGTGATACCGACAATGTGCCTTTACCCGGTGGCGTTGGGATTGATAATTTAAATGAGTTTAAACGCAATGCCGTTGTTCAAGACTTAAAACAAAACAACGCGAGCAATGAGTGGAGTCAGCCAGATCGTAATCAACGTGCGGAATTGGTTGATCATTTGATTGACATCTATGGCTCACGCTACACCGAAATTTTAGATTTGATGGCTGAGAAACCAGCGTTGGCTGAACGTTTGGGTAATAACCCAGATGTGGCAGCCCAAGTAGTGTTTGCCGTTCGCAATGAGTATGCATTGAATGCCCAAGACGTTTTGGTACGTCGTACCAAAGTGGGCTTTAATGATGAGGCGGGTCTTGATGTGGTAGAGCAAGTAAGTAAGCTGATTGGCCAAGAACTAAGCTGGACCCAAGAGCAAGTGGTTAGTGATGTTGAAGATTACAAAGACTACGTCAAAACGGTACGCCTGCCCCAGTAGTTAAACTCTGTAACAAAAGCAATGCACTGTATAATTGAATGTTGTGTTTGTAGTAGTATGAGTTCGCCTCATGAGTGTATCCTCTACCTGAAATCGAAGTCGGGAGATCATTACAATGCATTTAAATTTAAACGTGCCAATAGCACAACCTCATTTTGGTATTCGGTTTGAGAACAAGGTTTCTGAATCGGATTTATCAGCACATACAAAAGAACAACTTACATTAGTGAGTGACTTTTTTGAACTTATGCCAGAGGATGATACGGCGCTCGTTTTAAAATCGGTGGAAAAAGAAACAGGGACACTTAATTTTGAAGTAACACTTCCAAAAGGTGAGCCGAACTTACCGTTTCAATTGGGTGCTCTTGCCGGAGCCGACATTATAACGGAGATGGCATTAAGCTGGATAGATAAAAATTTGAAAGGTAAAATGATATTGTCTTACATTCCACGTTTAAAAACATGGGATGTCTTACTACCATTAGCAAGCCAAAACAAAACGCTTCAACAGGAGCTAGAACGTGTTCAAGATCAAGCCTTAGTTACCGAAGGAACCTTGGTGGATGAGATCGAGGCTCTTGAAAAAGAAGTGGCACGATTAAACGATGAGCTCGACGTGTTGTAATTCAAGAGTGTGTGGTTTTGATTCCTATTACCTCTTGGGTGAAGGTATCGAAAAGTGATACTAAAAGAAAACCCTCACGTCAAAGAGCCAAGCCTTTTCTGTGAGGGGTTTGTCTGAGCTGACAATACATCCCTTCTTCCCATGTATATAAAAACAAACAAGGCATCATTCTTGATAAAATCTGAACCTTTATAACAGGGTTGATATACGATGATATCAGTCTTATACACACTGTGAATGGTTTTTAGACACGATGGCTCTGGAGATGCCCGCTCTGATTGGCTGTTCTGAGTATCAACTTTTAGGATTTTCAAATGCACTACAAAAACGACAATAACTATCTTTGGTGTATACGTTTGATAGGCGTGATAGGTTTTTTGATGCTCAGCTTTCCGCTCATTATTTTGGTGAGTGTGATGGACGCGTGTTTGGGTTTTCAGCGTATGGATGAATTTGCCTAATGGAGATTTAATAGGTATTTATCAAAAAACGTGAATATCAAGCATGCTTTTTACCCAAAACACGGTAAACTAGGGGTATGGGTAATATCGGTCCTAACATTAATGGTCAACCGTTTCAGCAGTTTGGCCAACAATCACAAACGGCCAACACTGGGGGCTCGTTTCAGACATCACAAGCGAGTGGTACGTCTGCGGCAGCCAATCAGATGGTCAATAAGTTTGCCGCAGCTGTGGTTAATCA
>CAYGPY010000247.1:0-4685 GCA_964351765.1 uncultured Vampirovibrionales bacterium | reverse complement strand
TTGGTGATATCGTAACGGAAGAAAATATTTTTGAAACGGTGATGGAGGATGTCCGTGGGCATTTCCGTCCTGAATTTATTAACCGGCTTGATGACATCATCTTCTTTGAGTCATTGAGCCCAGAGAATTTGCGCCAGATTGTTGATATTCAATTAAAACGTCTGCAAGCCATGCTAAACGATCGAAAAATTACGTTGAACGTGAGTGATGATGTAAGAGACGTTCTTGGCACACGTGGGTTTGATCCTGTGTATGGTGCGCGTCCACTTCGCCGAGTGATTCGTCAGTTGCTTGAAAACCCACTCTCATCAGAGTTAATTAAAGGCACGTTTAGTGATGGCGATGTGGTTCAAGCAAGCTTAGATCCCAATACGGATCCCGCCTCTGAACAGCTCATTGTGTTTACGCGTGCCGATGTAAAGCAAGACCTACCTGTTTCAAGTAATTAAAGCTTGCGTAACTAATGTCTATCGACGTCTTGGGTACTTAGCAATAATGGCGTCAATTTCTTCAACAGATAATGGCGTTCCATATAGGTTTTGAATGCGATGCTTATCGTATTTTTCAGGAAAAAGCGTTGCCCATTGAATAACATTCCACGTTTCAACTTTTATAGTGTCTTCTGTTGTAAAGCCTTGTTCTTCAGAGATAAACGTAACTAGCGCTTCTAAATAAGCTGCTGCCTCAGCCTTTGTTTTAACCTCCATGGCCTTAGCATAAATTTCAGAATACGCCGGTGAGCCATCCTCTTTTAAAGGGAAGTTAATGTTACTAGGCTGCTGAGCAGAAAACACAACGGGCTTTGCTTGTGGCAATGTCGAAACAGAATACATCTTATGGTTTACCCCTAATCAAAATAAAAGAAATTAAAGCAAATCAATCTATCTTTGAATTCATGAGTATAATAGAAATATGATTGAAGTAACACGTCTCAACGATTCCATCTTCTTTGTGAATCCAGATAAAATTTTATTTGCCGAAGCCACACCCGACACGGTGATTACGCTGAACAATGGCGATAAACTTGTCGTGAAGGAATCACCCGAAGAGCTCATCAATCGCTTTGTGTCGTTTAAAAAACGCATTTATAAAGACGGCTTTGATATTACTCAGAATTAGTATTTACTGTGTTGTTAACATTGCGAGTTTCAAAATACCGATCGTAAAAATCACGAATCGTTTCCATTTCTTCTAATGGAAAACTTTTTGAGTTGGGGTACTGAGTTAGATCTGTAAGACTACCCGAACGATAACTGCTTAATGTGTAAGCTAGGAACTCACCTTGATCCTCAATCACGGGACTATCAGGATCTGCTGTTTCCATCTTTGCAACAACAGTATTGTAGAGTGCCGTTAATTCGTCTTTTTCTTCTTGAGTCATGTTGGGTAAAAAGCCATCTTTCTTTTCTAAAATAGTGAGAAAAACATAGCGATCAATTGGATCACGAGAGAACGCATTATCCCAAGAAAAATCAGATCTAAATGAATCCATAAAATGAATCAACTCATGATCAGCAACCGTTGGGGATAGACTATTGGTTAGTGTAATGATATAGGGCTGTTGGCACATGTGTTTATTATGTTGAAACGAAAAAGAGGCGGCTACTTCTTTTTCGTTTAATCCAATCAAATCAAAGCTTTCAACCCCATCAATTATCACAATATCAATGGGATTTCCTAACCGAACCATCCCCTCTCTAAAGGCAGGGTGGGCGCTAATATTTAAATCATAAGCATCCTGAAAGGTTTTTATCTGCTGATCATACTTGGTTGGGTTTAAGAGGTCATTATCAGAATCATCGGGGGACACAATATCAAAACTTAAATGACGATCCGTATCCTCAAACGTATACACTGTTTTCAGCGAATCAAATAATGCTTTTCGCTCTGGCGTTTGAACAAGATCACTGTTTGAATTTTTTTCTTCTAAAACAGTGGCACCGTTATCTCTGCAGTCTAAATATTTGATTCCCTGAAACTCAAGGAAGCCTGCTCCTCCTATACCTGAAATCCATAATAGAGGCACCAATAAAGAACGATAAAAAGTATGTCGTTTATTCTTTGCAGGTTTTTGGGGACGTGCTTTATCCTGTGAGGCTGTATCTCTGGATTTTGAACGCTTAAAGCTATCTAAGCCCTTTCCAAAATAAGGCGTCTCACTATAAGTCGTGCTCCTAAAAGGAGACGGCCTAAGGAAATTTTGATTGTATAAAGCCGTTTTCATCGTCCCTCAACAGATGCAAACCCGACACAAATTTGACTATAGCAAAAGAATCTTACGTCATCAAATCAGGACGATATAACTGTGTACGCTCCAGCGATTGTTGTTTGCGCCACGCTTCAATGGCTGCGTGGTCCCCGCTGAGTAATACATCTGGCACAGTATGCCCTTTGTACTCGGCCGGACGCGTATAATGTGGATGATCTAACAAACCGTTATAAAATGAGTCGGATTCCACAGAACTAAACTTTTGAACCGCACCAGGACATTGTCGTGTCACAGCATCCACAATGGTTAACGCTGCCAGTTCGCCACCGGTAAGAACATAATCCCCAATTGAGACTTCTTCAATCAGTGACGCACCACGCTCAGCGTTATGAGTGTTAATCACGTCTTTAATGCGCTCATCAAAACCTTCGTAATGACCACAGAGCAATACAATCTCACCGGCTTCAGCGAGTTCACACGCCATCGCATGATCAAACACACGACCTGTAGGAGCCGTTAATAAAACGCGCGCCGATTTTTTTAACGGCAACAATGATTGATACGCATCGTCAATGGGCTGGCAGCTTAGCACCATGCCACTACCCCCACCATAGGGCGAATCATCCACCTTCTTGTGTGGGTCGTTGGTGAAGTCACGCGGGTTAATCACACGGGTTTCAATCACGCCTTGAGACTCGGCACGGCCAATAATACTGGCTGATAAATAGGGTTCAAGCACCTCAGGAAATAAACTAAGAATGGAAAATGTAAGAGGTGACTTTCCTACTACGTACTTAGTCATCGGGTAGAAACCCTTTTAAGTTGGCAATCGTAATAAGGCCATCTTCTAAGTTAATATCTGGAAAAAAATGATGGTTGAACGGAACGGTCTCCACACTTTCGCTAGCCTCAAAGTGGATATCTAAAAAATCTTGGCCTGTTGAGGAAATCAATCCTTTAACCTCGCCTAGTTTTTTACCGGACTCATCGAGAACCGATAAACCACGTAAATCATCGGCAAAGTATTCTTCTTCATCAGGGACAGGTAACATCGAACGTAAACAACGCAATTCTGATCCCTTTAGCTCTTCTACAGCCGTACGATCAGGATACCCTTCGATCTGAACCAGTACCGATTTTCCATTCCACTTGGTTTTTTTAAGCGATCGAATTTCAAGTCGAAGCTTGTTAGAGGCTTTGGCATCAGGCACGGTTAACAGC
The DNA here is from genome assembly GCA_964351765.1 of uncultured Vampirovibrionales bacterium. Classification (GTDB taxonomy): domain Bacteria; phylum Cyanobacteriota; class Vampirovibrionia; order Vampirovibrionales; family Vampirovibrionaceae; genus CAYGPY01. Next base: position 1,255 of record CAYGPY010000247.1, on the reverse strand, counting down.
ACTTGCTTAACCACGCCTGGCCAATCAGGTAAAGCATTTTCAGGACGCACTTTTACATCCCCACGCAACCCATGAAAACCCACCACCGTACCAATACGAATGGTGTTCTCAACGGTCATTGCCTCGATCTCTTGCTGTGTGACGTTAGCCATAATCGCTATAGCTTAGGCACGAATTTCTTTCACAAGGCCGTCTTCAACAATCATTTCGGCGTTGCCTAGTTTTTGATATAAATCATCACCAACACTCAAAGAAATGTAGTTATCCAAGACGCCTGTAGTGAGCATATCGCCATCTTTAACGCGCTCTAAGCTTGCAAGCTGAGTGGTAAGTTGTACCTTCATTGAGGACAACTGGGCTCTGTTCTTTTGATATTCACCGTTTAACTGCTCCATTTGCTGTTGCACGTTTTGGCCTTTTTCAGCGATGGTTTCAAGTTGTTTTACGGTTTGTTGATACTGCATTTCAAGCTGCTGAATTTGAGATTCAAGCAAGGTTTGCTCTTGACCCAGTTCACTTTTAGCTCTATCACGAAAGCCTTGAGTAACGATTGTTTTAACGGTGACCTTACGCTTGAGCGTTACGGATTGTGTTTCTTCTGTCATGTGAAATGCGTCCTTATCTTCTTATAAATATCTGTATCATTATTATGCAACAAAAAAGAGCACTGTGCTAAACCACGTTCAAACTTTCTGAAAACTGCTGGCGATGCTTGGCTGTAATAGCACCATCCCGTTTTAGTAATTCGCTTTGCTCTATTGCTGAAGCCGATTGCTTCGGTTCACCATCACATTGCATCGGTGTTTTTTTATACGCTTGATAACGTTGGTTCATCGTATCGCGAATCGCACTTAATCCGGTATCAATCGTTGTTTGAAGTGACGTATTATGCTGAGCCGCCAATGCTGAAGCAATACCTAGTGCTTCAGCCAATAAGGCATTGTGCTGAACAATCCGCCCACACCCTTGTGATAACGGGGAGTACCCTGCTGAGCGCCCTAGCATGCCCAGGTTTAATGATTCAGGCGATATCGGTAAGCAGCAATCCAGCCCGATATTAAACATGGGCTTGGCAAGAGTTTCATCAGGGTAGTGTTCCCACTGAGAAATACCCCGTAAGTCCAGCCAGTAACTAAATGTGCCGATGGCTTTTTCATCACGCACACCACCAGCTAGCATCTCAGAAGCCGTCACATTATGCTTGGCCAGCATCGTTAAAGATTGCCGAACGTACAGACTCGTTGGCGGAATAACC
>CAYGPY010000246.1:0-4755 GCA_964351765.1 uncultured Vampirovibrionales bacterium | reverse complement strand
CCGTTATTTTGGCGCTGTAAACCGTCCTATTGATGTCTTCATCGGGCGTGTTGGGTAGGGGCGGGCTTAAGGAAGTGTGCTTTATCAGTAGTTTGGCACCTAAGGGTAGTAAGCTGTCTTTATATGTCCGTATACCGGCAGCACAGATGAGTTCGTTGCTGTCGGCATTATTTTTGACCACATCTAAATAAACGGTCATATAAACATTCTTCCGGATCTCAAAAAGAGCCGGAAAAATCTGTTTTGCTTGAATGTGAGGTAAGTTGAGCATAAAAATTAACGTGCTAATACGTTGTGTTTAGGGTGCTTAAGATGGGGGGCGAGTGGTGTCCTTAATTTAAAAGGATATAGCCTGCATCGCAAGAATATAGAGTCTCTCCATTCTAAGTTTGACGTGTTTTTGGCTCGATAACAATTCAAAAACAGCAAAAATACACCAAATAATGGAGTGAATGGGGTGTCTGGGGTCGCGTTATCGTATTGACCCTCTAGGAATGTCATACCCCCTGTTACAAACTTGTAAACAATACGTCAGTAAAACGTGTTAAAGAAATTGTATTAAATGCGCACCAAATGCTTAAAAATGGGTTTTATGCTTATAGGTAGAGGTAAAATAGGGGTTTTGGTCATGGGTGAAACGTTTAAGCAGCAATGGCTGCAAAAGCACCATCACGTTCTAAAAGGTTTATTACCTGATATTACAGATGCATCGGCAGAGACACTTGAAATATTAATGGATATTGATCAAGTATCGGAGCTTTTGGGTAGCTTTCAGGATGTCCAACTGGGTAAAATGGTGCCGGTTGAACAGGCCTTTGGCGATTTGAGTTAACTACCCCAATGGCGTATCGAATTACATTGACAAGAACAGCGGATAAGGCCCAGCGAAAACTGGAGAAGCCTTTGCGTAAAGTGTTGGCTGAAGCCGTGATGGGCTTGGCACGCACTCCAAAAATGCTTGGGGAACGGCTGTCTCAGCCCTTGACGATGGTGTTTTCACATCATGTGAAATATAAGGGTAAAGAGTATCGTATTGCATATCAAGTATTAGACGATGCAGAGATGGTCGTGGTGCTGTTAATTGGTTCGCACGAGAATTTTTATCGCAAGCTTAAAAACATGGTGTATGCTGCATAGCGACGTGTAACAATGTCGACATATTCTTAAAGAATGGGGGTTACATTGCCGAGAAAATGGGTATTGAGGAAGTAAGGTGACTGTTTGGCAGTGTTTTACGATGCAGTATGAATAGAATCAATAGTTCTAGTTTTCTAGAATGTTGATGGTGTAACGGTACACGAACGGAAGCTTTAAATTTAGTTAAGTAACACAAGGCAATATAACATTGCTGTTGTTGAATTTGAGAGACACTAAAATGATGACGTATTTTAAGAAAAGTACAAAAGGCCAAGGTGTGATTGAGTATGCTGGTGCCCTTGTGATTGCCGCTGTGTTGGTAGCTACCGTTATGGTAGGCGGCGAAGATGCTTTGTTTGGCTTTTTTAACGAAACGCAAACCGCTATTTTTAACTTTTTCAGTGAACAGGCCGATACAATCGGTCACTGAGCCACTGCGAACGGTTTTATATAAAGAGATGAGCTTGGACCTAAGTACTTTTTTGTTGCACGGTTTTTGTAGAGGCTCGATAGACGTCATTATTTGTGGTGGGGCTGTGTTTGTAGAGACGGTTTTTTTGCTATGATATTATGGTTGGATGTGCCTCAGTAGCTCAGCTGGATAGAGCAGCCGCCTTCTAAGCGGCAGGTCACAGGTTCGAATCCTGTCTGGGGTATTCTTTAATTTCTTTGTTTAATCCATCGACGCTTGATTAGGCGACGTTAAAACGCTTTGCTTTCATGCTTAGGGACTTAAAAATACTGGGGTATTGTTGTTTTAACGAATGATTCCAGTGCTTTAGCTGGTTGAGTTGCTTGGTAGTTAGAGAATAACGATGGTGATAACTGTTGGTAGGTGGTTGCTGTTGCCATTGGGGGTCCGTGGATTCTATATAGAAGGTATCAAGTGCCGTGTGAAAACCAAGCAGTGCGTTTTCAATGCGTTGAGCAAAAAGAATGTTGTTATGCCTTAGGGCATGTTTTTTGGCTAGCCGAAGACTCATGTTTTCAATCACAATCTTGGCTAAGGCAGGTGAGGTGGACGCAGCCTTAAAGGCCATTAGGATATGCAGGAATTGCCAATGAGGGTGGTGAGCAACACGGTAGATGCCTATGACTGACTTCTGAGCAGAACTAGGTAGGTTATAGAGCCGTTTTAGATAGAGCGCTGATATTGTCATGCGTCAAACCCTCAAAGAGAAGACGTCGTAATGGGAGTTCTTCTCAGTTTATCTAATGAGATTATTTCTCAATAGTACTATATTTGAGAATAATTATCAATAAGGAGCCTCTGTTAGGTCTATCGGTAATGCTGGATTGGATTTAACAAGGGTTTGAAGGAAGTACTAAGGCAATCTTAATGGCCTGATTTATCAGGCTTTGTGAGTATATGTGAATGTTTGTAAAGCATTTTTGAGGATCTGGGCAATACCTAAACACAAATTGTTTTTATTACTGTAGAGCATACAAACCTTTTTTAGATATTCCTTTTATATATATTTAGTTTAGAGCCCTATTTAAAACTACCTCAGTTAGTCTTCATTGAAGAAATGATGTAAATAGATGGCATAACATACAAGAGAGAGCAACTAATCATGTCCCCAATGATTTCACCTAATATGTACACACCCACCAACCGTTCCTATGCGGGACAAGCTGGTGGCGCTGTTCGTCAAAATGATGCCTCCTTACTGGCGGGTTCAACAAGCGGTCTTGCAGGTCAACCGTCCTTCTCATTAGCTAGTGGCGTTTCTGTTCAAGGCAACGATATGACGGGCCTAATGCAGCAGTTTATGACTTTAGTACAACAGATGATTGGCTTTTTCCAAGCACAAGCCGGTGGTGGCCAAGCTACAGGCGGTGATGCAACTGGTGGGGCTGGCGGTGGCCAAGCAACCGGTGGTGATGCAACTGGCGGAGCCGGAACCGGTGGCGGCGGTACAGCGACTCCTCCACAAACAGACTTAGGTTCAAGTGACTACCTTAACTATGTATTAGGTGGTTCACAAGGTGCTACTGCTAACCCAGACGGCATGATTAACGGTCAATTTATGCAGCAAGACTCTCGCTATGCCAATGCAGGCGCCAATGAGTTTGATGCTGTTACAGCCGAGATTTACAAAAACCAGTTTAAAGGCTATGCCGCTGGTATGGATATTGTTTACACCCAAGGTCAAGATTCTCCTGAAGCGATTGCAAACAACTTGCAAGCGGCGGGTCAAATTCAAATGACACCTGAAGCTGAGATTCTTTCTAGTGTTGCTGCTGTATACCGTGGCGACTTAGGTGGTGGATCAGGTGCTTACAACAACCCAGCATTAGGCCAACTACTTACCAAGTGGGGTCGTAGTGATATTGCTAGCCAACCCGGTGTGGGTCAAACCGACATCGAGTCTGTTGGTGGCGTAGTTCGTGCTTTAAACGAAGAGCCTGATTCGGCTGTTCGCCAAGCTTGGTTACAAGAAATTTATGACTTCCAGAGCAACACCCCTGTTAGTACTAGTGGCGCCGTGCCTCAAAGTGGCTTAGGTCAGTACCAACAAGCGGTTGATATTGTTCAATCTGGTCAGCAACAACAATTAATCAATAACTATAATCAGGGTACACAAACTACGGGTGATATCCCTCCTGTGGATACACCTCCAACCCAGAATCCAACACCAAACCCAGAACCGCCAGTTGTAGATCCTGATAACTGTGACCCATATGGCAATCCAATGCCTAACCCAAATCCAAACCCAGGCCCTACCGTTGATGAGCAAGTTCAAGCTGAACTAAATAACCCAACGCTTGATACCAACTTCCGTGCATTGAACTCACAAGAGCGTACAGACCTTGGTTTGAACGATCAGGATCGTGCGGTACTCCATATGTGGGGTCGCCAAATGTTAGAACGTGGTTTCCAGAATGGTGACTACTACCTAACCAACGGTGCTAACGCAACTGAAAAAGGATTAATCGATCAGTTTGCAGCCCAAGAAATGGCTCAATTCGGCGAAATCAACGGTTCCGCTCTTGATGAAGCATTCTTCTCACTCAACGATCGCATTGAAGGTAGCGCTGCTGGTACAACGGCTGCTAAGTACGCCGGTCGCCAGATGCAAGCGTCATCAGGTGATGCAACTACTTTCCGTAACAGTATTTCAGCCAATGCTAATGAATCAGGCTTAAGTGAATTCGAGCAAGGCGTTCTTCGCCTCTGGGGTCACGAGCCATTGATGAATGGTGGCCAGATTGATGGTTCCTACTTAGCGTTTGCAGCTACTGATAACCGCGCTCTTGATAGTGCTCAGAACTCAGCTAACAATGCTGTTGATAGTACTGCAGTAGGCTTACTTGAAGCTGACTTTATGAGCGATGGTGTTCGTAACGGTGATAGCTTAAGCGGTTCCTTTAACGATGTATTAGACAAACTTTATAACATTGATGGAAACAACAATGGCCGTATCGGTACCAGCGAAGCTCAGGTTAAAGCTGATGCCACCGCTGCACTCAATGCTCGCGCGGGTGTTGCCGGAACAACCGTTCAGCAATTGATGAGCGAAGTAACCACAGGTATGCGTGACGCGGTTGGTAATGTTGCCGACTTTGTGAAAGACCATCCTGTTGAAGCAACCGTTGGTGCTGCTGGTATTGCAG